>CAJPUS010000050.1 GCA_905380995.1 uncultured Flavobacteriaceae bacterium | reverse complement strand
AAGAGATAATTGAGGGATTCTCGCAAATTAACATTGAAACTGATCCAGCACCTTGAGTGTACTCACCAGTTGAGTTAATTTCATATTTCGCTATATCTGATGCAATAACAATGGCTTGCCTATTTTGGCCATTTCTGACCCAATCACAACAATTTTGCAATGCATCAACAGCGCCAGCACAAGCAAAAGTAAGGTCTACTATATCACAGTTTTTAAAACATCGATTTCCATATTCTTTTCTAAGAATTTCTTCAAGAATTTCAACTACATAAGAAGAAGTTGGTTTAGATGCATCAACACCACTTTCGGTTCCTAAATAAACCCTACCAATTTTCCTTGGGTCAATGTTATTTTCTTCTATAAGCCTTAGTAAAGAATTGGCGGCTATTGAGGCGGAATCCTCGTCATAATCTGGAGTAGCCATTTTCTTCAGACCTAATCCACTTACTAGTTTTTCTGGTGGAATATCTCTGGCTATAGCTAATTCCTCTATATCCACATATAGAGATGGAACATAATATGAAAGTGAATCTATACCAACTTTTTTCATTACGATTGCTTAAATTCAAATATAGTTACATAAAAGTTTATCCAAAAAAAAAGAGCAACCAAAGTTGCTCTTTTTATGATAAAATTATGATTAGTTAGAAGTTGAAAGTAAGTTTTCCAATTACTCTCCTTCTAATAGTTGGTAAATTAGGATAAGTTTGATATGGTTTGTCAGTAAGGTTAGTTGCAGAAACATCAAATCTAAGGTTTGGACTAAACCTGTAACCCACACTAGCATCAATTAAATTCTTTGCCTCTACCATTCCATTCCAGAAACCTTGAACTGATCTAAATTTGTCATCGTGTTGAAATGAAATTGCAAAGTTAACCCCTGTTAAAGGAGTATAATCAACACCCATTCTGTATTTCCATTTAGGAACGTTTAAGTATGAAGTATTTAGAAGTCCATCATCATTGTCTTCTCCTGGAATCCACTCATTTTGACTTAACCATGAAGCATTAGCCCATAATCTTACATCAGGATTAGCGAAGTAATCCATCGAAAAGTCAGCACCAAAGTGAGATCTCTTAGCATCACCATTAGTAATATAACCTGTTGTTATGTGAGTAATACCGTCACCTTGAGGAACCATGTCAGATTCTACTGCACCAATCGCACTAAATAAAGGACCTAATTGTCCTACAAAACCTTGACCTCCTGCTTGGAATGCTCCATTAATACCACCTAGAGTTTGAGCTACACCACCTGCAATAGCTGTTTGTAGAGCAGGCACTCCTTGTGCGGCAAGTGCACCTGAAGCAACTACACTATATGGAAGTCCTAATTGAGCAGCAAGACCTTGATAAGTCTGAGTTGTAACGGCAGTTAAAGCACCAGTGACATATGCAGCTGCATCAGCAGCAACAGCAGCTCCTAAATCTCCTGGAATATCAGAGCCTACTAGCGCATAAGTATCACCAACAGCATTAAAGTTTGTAAAACCAATTGTTTCATAAGAGTATACATCTGCACTTAATTTAAGTTTACCTATTACACTTGTCACTCCAAACTCGATGTTCTCAACAGACTGAAAAGCAGCTTTATTAGTATCTCTATTTCCTGTTGTTCTAGTTGGTTCAAAAGCGTCATATGGACTTAAAATCCCTGAACCACCAGATGGACCACCATACTGTGCAATCCATGGTGATAAAAGCGGTTGAAGTGTTGGCGCTTGAGCAAATAAACCAGCCCACGATGCAGATGCAACAGATCCATAAGGGATAGCAAGTGGAAGCCCACTTCCAGCAGCACTCACAGGTATATCAATTGGAAGTCCAGCAAGATCAATTACTTGAGTTGAAGGATCACCAAATCTTTGAGCATTTGCTTGTCCAGTAAGCCATGCATCTAGAATCCCAGGCGCTTGAACTGCGACAGGAAAGTCTATATATTGTTGTAGTGCTGTTGGACCAGATAGTGCTTTATTGTATGCAAACCTCCAAGTTGTATTTTCAGATGATTTATAAACTAGAGCAACTCTAGGAGCAAATTCTCCAGTACTTATAAAATTAATATGGTCATATCTTCCAGCTAAAACTAGATCAACTTTTTCTGACATCTTAAGTGTACCTTGCCCATAGAAACCGTTAATAGTATACTTATCGTCGTCATCATTTCTTCCATAAAGTGTATATTCAGAATCAGAGGCTGTATCTCTATAATCCCAACCTGCAGTCCACTCTGAATCAAATAAAAAAGGCAAATCAAAGTTATATTGAAGTTGAGCTTCAACAGATGTTCTCTTTGCTACTTGCCTGTAACCTGATCCATAAAGAAATGTAGGGTTATCCTCTTGACCTCCATCATTGTGATCAACAAATGCTTGTGCATACCAATTACCAATTGTTGCTTGAGCTTGACCCCAATATGTAGTACCATCTGTGTAACCAATTCCTAAGTCTTGCCAAAATAAACCACTACCACTATTAAGTCCTGCGCTCACTGTATAATTTGAATCATCGCTTGGTCTCCACTCTAAGGTTGTATTTGCAGTTAAATTGCTGTATTCATCTATAATTGCATTTTCATTATTACTGAAGTCTAAAAGAATAGGTCCACCAGGCGATAATCCGGGGTCTACGTATTTATTAGTAATTATAGGTTGACGAATTATTCTATTTAATGTTATTCCAGCTGCTGTAAGTTCTGACTCGTCTTCATAAGTAAAATCTGTACCCGAGCTCAATGTAGCATTAATTTTCCAACCAAAAGTTTTGTCATCATTTGCTCTTGCAATTCTAAATTCTGAACCAAATGTGTCCATCTCACCACCCCAAACTGATACAGAGTTACCTTGATAATCTATTGGACTTTTGGTTCTAAAGTGAATAACACCTGAAGTTACGCCAGGCCCATATAGAACACCTGCAGCTCCTCTTACTACTTCAACTGTAGCAAGATCTAAATTTGAAAGACCTTGTTGGAAACTAAAATAGGTTCCAGCAGCAGGAGTTGTAAGAAACCTGTTGTCTTGCATTACAAATGTTGAGGTACCAAATGTTCCTGATCCCGCTCTCATTTCAAAATTCAGAGAGTTTGCACTTTGCTGTTGGATTTGGACTCCTGGTACATTAGTAAGAATTCTTGCAGGATCAGCAACAGCAGAAGAGTTTTCAATTTCTCTTGTTGAAATTACACTAACAGATGCTGGAGCTTCAAGCGCTTTTTGAGCTCGTCTTGAAGCAGAAATGACTATTTCTTCAAGGTTTTGTCCTGCGGAAAGCATTACATTAATATCTTGATTAGCAGAGGTAACCACAACTCTTTCAGCAGAGTAACCAACATAACTAATCACTATTGTTAAGGGAAATTCTTGACTAGTATTAATGGAAAAATTTCCATCAAAGTCAGTTACTGTCCCAACATTAGTTCCATCTATGATTACATTCACTCCAGGAATAGCACTCATACTGTCTGAGTCACTTACAGATCCAGAAATTTGAGTTTGAGAGTAAACACCACCAAATAGAAGTACAGCCAAAAAGGCTAAATAATACTTATTTAAAATATTTTTCATATTAATTAGTTTTTGTTATACAAAAGTTAATTCTTTAGTCTAACTAGTTTATTTGTTTAAGACAAGTATAGGTTGTGGAAAACTAGGGTTTTTATTAAGTTCCACTACTATAGATTATCTGATTTAGAGTTGAAGTTAATATAATTTTTTGCATATCACAAATAGAATTTAGTAGTAGCACTATATTTTAAATACCAAATACATATTTCTAAAAGCTATCCTCAAATACAATTTCCATATCTGATTCATGCCATTTTAAGTAATTTTTAGAGTATATATCTTCGATTTCACCTCTTTTTAATTTTTGTGTTGGGCCAATTATTCCATTCTCTTGAGTCCATTCATCTTTTACTACAATAAAAGTTGAAACCTTTTGGTAATTCATTAAATCATTATTCATATTGCTTATTTTATTTGAAAGAATATTAGATAATTTATCTCTAGACATAGATTTTCCAATGTCTGATAATTGCACCAAACATATTGGCTGTGCAATACCTCTTCCAACAATGCAAGACTCCTCAATTTCATTAATATCTCCAATCATTTCTTCAAGTATAACAGGTTCTATAAATTTTCCTTTTGATGTTTTAAAACTATCAGTAACTCTTCCTGTTATATATAGATAATTATCTTTGTCAAGATAACCTTTATCTCCAGTATGGAGCCATCCGTCTTTTAACGCTCTATTTGACATTTCTTCGTTTTTGTAATATCCAGACATTATTACAGGCCCTTTTGTTAATATCTCTCCTGTATCATCGTCAATTTTTAAGTCAATTCCCTTATGTGTAATACCTACAGATCCTGTTTTTTCAATATTCTTACCATCCACAGCAGTACATATTACGCAGTTTTCAGTCATTCCATAACCATTTGTAATATAGATTCCGATACTTCTAAACCATTCGATAAGCGATACTTGAATCGGTGCAGCACCAGAAACAGTCTGCCTTATTTTTCCAAAACCTAAACCTTTTCTAATTAATTTTTTTAATAATGATGATACTATTGGTATGCTTAATAAAAGATCTAATCTATTTTGAGGAAATTTTGATAAAACACCAAGTTGAAGCTTAGTCCAAACTCTGGGTGCAGCTGCAAAAACATGGGGTTGTATTTCTTTTAAATTTTTCCCAAATGTATCAATTGATTCAACAAATGATATTGTACCTCCATAAGTGAAACAGACCCATTCAACAACAACCCTTTCAAATATGTGATTAAGAGGTAGATATGAAATAAAATTATTATTGCCATCATGTTTAATACCGAGAGGATTATCAGGTTCTGACAGCACACTTTTTATACCATCAATTGACATATATTTAAGCATGACTCCTTTTGAGTTACCTGTTGTACCTGAAGTAAAAATTATTGTCCATAATTCGGATAATCTTGGTTTATGAGGATTTTGAATTGGTTTATGACTATTAATAAATTTCTCCCACTCAAATCCTTTTGTTACATTTGAACAACCATCGTATTGTGGGAACTTAATTAACGGCAGTTTTTCTGGGATACTATTTTTGATTTTATCCCATGTTTCTATTTTACCTATAAAAAGCGCATCCACATCACCGTAATCTAATAAATGAGAAAGTTCTTCACCATTTAATGATGGAAAAAATGGAACAGATATATAACCTGCCATCACAATTGCGAGATCAGATATAACCCACTCTCTACAATTTTTCGAATATATACCTATGTGTGCATTCTCTCTTAATCCTAATGATTTTAATCCACTAGCAAGCTTTCTTGCCATTATCCCAACTTCACCCCAGGTATATTCCTCCCATTTATCACCAAAAGGTTGCCTTAGTAAAGGCTTATCCTTATTTTTTTTCTCCCACTCATAGAATTTAAATTCATACTTTTCTTTATTATCAGTCATAATTGTTTGGTTTTCATTAGTTTAATTTTTTAAATATATAAGAATATTTTCATCTAAGAAAAATATAAAGTAGGTTTAAAATTTTAAAAAATCTATTTATTCATTTATTTATAGATTTACATTGAATTTAGTATTCAATTTGTAAATAATAATTAATGGAAAAACCTTTTTCAACTGAAATAAATAAACTGGAAGACTTAAAAAAATATCTTGGAAAAGATCTTGGTATTTCAAATTGGTTTGAAATGTCTCAAGAAAAGGTTAATCTATTTGCTGAGCTAACATATGATAACCAATGGATTCATATAGATTCAGAAAAAGCTGCAAAGTATTCTCCTTATAAAAAAACTATTGCTCACGGTTTTCTTATCTTGTCCTTTGCAACTCAAATTGTCTCGCAGACTGTTAAATTAAACAACATTGCTTTTGCTGTAAACTATGGACTTAATAAAGTTAGGTTTCCTAATGCAACTCCAGTAAACTCAAAATTTCGTGGTAAAGTTTCATTAATTGATATTGAGGATAAAGAAGGGGGTGTTAAATTTACTCTAAAAATTATCATTGAAGTTGAGGGTGAGACAAAACCTGTTTGTGTCGCAGAGACAATTTCTATAGTTTATAAAGTATAGATTAGATTATATATTTTAGTTTTCTTTACAAAACATGTATTAATAAATAATCAAAATTGAAGAGCTTTTATCTTTTATTTTTTAATCTTACAACATATATTTGCACTTTTACTTTAATCAAAAAAAATGTCAAAAAATATTGGTAAAGTTTCTAAAGTAATTGGAGCTGTAGTTGATGTTGAGTTTTCTTTGAAAAATAGCTCACTTCCTGAGATCTATGATTCCTTAGTGATCAACAAAGAGGATGGTTCAGTATTAGTTTTGGAAGTTCAATCTCATATTGGTGAAAACGCTGTTAGAACCATATCGATGGACTCAACGGATGGTATAAGTAGAGGAACTGAAGTTTTATCTACTGGGAATCCAATTCAAATGCCAATTGGAAAAAATGTTTATGGAAGATTATTCAATGTTGTCGGAGATCCAATTGACGGACTTGAGGTATTACCAAAAACAGATAGTGATGGTATGTCAATCCATAGAGAGGCTCCAGCTTTTGATCAATTGTCAACTTCAACTGAAGTTTTATTTACAGGTATCAAAGTGATTGATCTTATTGAACCTTATGCTAAAGGTGGGAAGATTGGTTTATTTGGTGGGGCAGGTGTTGGTAAAACAGTATTAATTCAGGAACTAATTAATAATATAGCAAAGGGTCATGGTGGACTATCAGTTTTTGCAGGAGTAGGTGAAAGAACTAGAGAAGGGAATGATCTTTTAAGAGAAATGATAGAATCAGGCATTATAAATTATGGAGAAGAATTTAAAAAATCAATGGAAGCGGGTGAATGGGACTTAAGTAAAGTTGATAAAAAAGCATTACTAGAATCTAAAGCTACTTTTGTGTTTGGTCAAATGAATGAACCACCAGGAGCAAGAGCCAGAGTAGCTTTATCTGGTTTAACAGTTGCGGAATACTTCAGAGATGGAGGGGGTGATGGTCAAGGAAAAGATGTATTATTCTTCGTTGATAATATTTTTAGATTTACTCAGGCTGGTTCTGAGGTGTCTGCTCTACTAGGGAGGATGCCTTCTGCTGTTGGATATCAACCTACTTTGGCAACTGAAATGGGGGCTATGCAGGAAAGAATTACATCAACAAAAAAAGGATCAATAACTTCAGTTCAAGCTGTATATGTTCCTGCAGACGATTTAACTGATCCAGCACCTGCAACAACTTTTGCCCATCTTGATGCTACAACTGTGTTATCAAGAAAAATTGCTGAACTTGGAATTTATCCTGCTGTTGACCCACTTGATTCAACATCTAGAATATTGACCCCTGAAATTTTAGGAGATGATCATTATAATTGTGCTCAAAGAGTTAAAGAATTACTTCAGAGATATAAAGAGCTTCAAGATATTATTGCAATTTTAGGTATGGAAGAGCTTTCAGAGGAAGATAAATTAGCAGTTGCTAGAGCAAGAAGAGTTCAAAGGTTTTTATCACAACCATTCCATGTTGCCGAGCAATTTACAGGAATTCCAGGAGCCCTTGTTGATATTAAGGATACGATAAAAGGGATTAATATGGTTATGGATGGTAAACTTGATAATATTCCTGAAGCTGCATTTAACCTGAAAGGTACAATTGAAGAAGCTATAGAGACTGGAGAGAAAATGTTAGCAGAAACCAAATAATAATGTATCTAGAAATAATCTCACCACAAATGACATTATTCAAAGGAGAAGTTGAGTCTGTTCTCTTCCCAGGAACATATGGTGACTTTCAGATTCTTAACAATCATGCACCAATTGTATCTACTCTCACAAAAGGTAAGGTTAAAATTTTAGGTAAAATTTCTATTGAAAAGGATGTCAAAGATAAATTTGAATATAATGAGAAGGAAACTACACTTAATATCAAGTCTGGTACAGTAGAGATGAACAATAATCATGTTACTTTATTAATCGATTAATGCATTTAATTATTAAATCCATTTCCCAGCCTTTTTGAGTGAGGCGCCTAACTATCTTTTTTCTAACTTCAGATATATTATAATCAACATTTTTTATTTGCTTTTCACAAATTTTATATAATTTATTTTCATAGTCTTCCTCAGTTATTTGTTTTAATGCATTGTCAATATTCCATTCTGAAATATTCCTTAACTTTAACTCCATTTTAATTTTTATACGCCCCCAGTTGTTATTATTATATTTTCCTCTGGTAAATGCTTCAGAATATCTTGTTTCTGATAAATAATTTTCATCAATTAGATAACAAATATATTCATCTAATTGGTCACCAAATATTCCTAGTTTATTAAGTTTATTTTTAACATCTAAGTGACATCTTTCTTGATATGCGCAATAATGTTCAATTTTATTTTTTACTGACGACTCCATAGTATAATATAAAAAAAACCGTTTAGATTTTATAAACGGTTTTTTAATATTTATTTCAAAATTTTAGATCTATTGTTTGTTAAATTATATTGAAGATATAAGTATGAGTCTCTAGGAATAACTTTAATTATTCTTTTGTACTGAAAGCTCCACTTATTTTTTAATGAAAATAGACCCTTATTTATATACGCTGCTACAAATGGGTGAACATGTATGTATATTGTCCCAGTTTTGTAATGCGAATTCTTAACAATCCTGTTAAGTTCTGTGTTAATTTTGTCAACAAGTAAAATAGGTGCTTCCACTTCTAATTCTTTATTTGGATTAGCTTCTTTTGTTTTAATATTCATTTCAGGCCTTACCCTTTGCCTTGTGATTTGAATCAATCCAAATTTACTAGGTGGAAGAATCTTGTGCTTTGTTCTGTCTTTTGCCATTTCTGCACAAAAGTGATCAAATAACTTTTTTCTGTTGTCTCTTTTAGTTAAATCTATGAAATCTATAACTATAATTCCTCCCATATCCCTTAGCCTTAATTGTCTTGCAATTTCAGCAGATGCAATTAAATTAACTTCCATGGCAGTCTCTTCTTGTGTTTTTGATTTATTAGATCTGTTTCCACTATTTACATCAATAACATGAAGAGCTTCTGTGTGTTCAATTATAAGATAGGCTCCTTTTTGCATAGAGACAGTTCTTCCAAAAGAAGATTTTATTTGTCTTTCAATTCCATATTTTTCAAAAATTGGAGTTACCCCTTTATATAGTTTAACTATTGATGATTTTCCAGGAGCAATTAGCTTAATATAGTCTTTAATTTCACTATGCAAATTTGGATCATTAAGATAAATGTTGGAGAATGAATCATCAAATACATCTCTTAATTTTGATGTAGTTCTGTTAATTTCTCCTAAGATTTTTGTTGGATATGAATCAGACTTACTAAAATTTATACATAGTCTTTTCCATCTTAAAATTAAATCTTTTAGATCCCCTTCAAGCTCACTTACGGATTTATTCTTTGCTACTGTTCGAATTATTAAACCAAAGCCTTTTGGTTTAATATTTTTAACTAAGTTTTTTAGCCTATTCTTCTCATCTTGACTTTTAATTTTTTGTGAAATTGAGATTCTTTCTGAAAAAGGAATCAAAACCATATATCTACCTGCCAATGAAATTTCTGAGCTCAGTCTTGGCCCTTTGGTTGATATAGGTTCTTTTATAATTTGTACCAAAGTTGTCTGTTTATTTTTAAGACAATCTTTAATTAGACCATTTTTTGGAATATCCTTTTCAAAATCAAACTTACTAAAGGAAAAAGATTTTACTTTTTTTTCATCAATTTGATTTACAAATTTGGATAATGATAATAATTTTGGTCCTAAGTCATGATAGTGTAAAAATCCATCCTTTTCATGCCCAATATTTACAAATGCAGCATTTAGTCCAGGTATGGTTTTTCTTATTTTTGCAACAAAAATATCACCTACAGAAAATTTGTTTTTACCTATTTCTTTGTCTAGCTCAATAAGTCTTCCCTCACTAAGCATTGCAAAATCAACAGCATTTGAATTTGACCTAATAATCAATTCTTTTTTCACTGTTGTATGTATTGTTTCTACTATTTAGTAGACAGGTTAAACATTTTTCATAATTATATAACTTTTGTTATATGTTATTTCAAAGAACTCGGGATGTTTTAAGTGCAATCCCTAACACTATTTCTTTTTATGACGGTTCGCTCTCGCTCTTTTTTTTCTTTTATGAGTAGCAACTTTATGTCTTTTTCTTTTCTTACCGCTAGGCATATCTATCTAAATTATAATTAGCCAACCGGAACATTCTTTTTTACAGATTTGACAAAAGTTTTAGAGGGTTTAAATGCTGGTATATTATGAGCTGGTATGATTACGGCAGTATTTTGTGATATATTTCTACCTGTTTTCTCAGCTCTTGTTTTAATTATAAAACTTCCAAAACCTCTTAGATAAACATTGTTATTGTTTTGGAGTGAATTTTTAATTTCATCCATAAGTTTTTCAGCGATCATTTGAACATCAGTCTTATCCATACCTGTTTGGTTGGATATATTATTTACAATATCAGCCTTTGTCATTTTCTGTTTTATTGGTTATACAATTAGCTTTTAAGGCAAGCAAATATATAAATTTATATTTTAAATTAGTTATTTAGTAATATATAATTAGCCACAATTAAATTGAATAATGTCATTAGAAAATCAATTACTTAAATGGTATTTAATTAATAAAAGAGAATTGCCATGGAGAAAGAACAAAGACCCATACAGCATTTGGATTTCAGAAATAATTCTTCAACAAACAAAGGTCTCTCAAGGCACTGTGTATTATAATAATTTTATGAGGAAATTTCCTAATATTAAAGTACTATCAATGTCAAGTGAGAGTGAAGTTCTTAGAGTATGGCAAGGTTTAGGATATTATAATAGAGCAATTAACCTTCATAAAACTTCAAAAGAAATATTCAATAATTTTGGGGGTAAATTTCCCACTGCATACAAAGATCTAATAAAGTTAAGTGGAATCGGTGATTATACAGCAAGTGCAATATTGTCAATTTGTTTTGATAAATTTTATCCAGTAGTTGATGGAAATGTGTTAAGATTTTTATCCAGATATTATGGAATTAGGGAAGCAATTGAATCTAAAAAAACTCATAATAAAATTAAAGAGATAGGAACAGGTTTAATAAAAAAGACTAACAACCCCGGAGATTTTAATCAAGCTATTATGGAATTTGGAGCTTTAATATGTAAACCTTTCCCTAATTGTAAGACATGTTTTCTTAATTCAAAATGTATTGCATTTAAAAAAAATCAAGTTGAAAAAATCCCAGTTAAATTAAAAAAGAAAAAATTAAAAGATAGGTTTTTAAATTACATAGTTTTAGTAGATAGTAAGAATATGACTATAGTAGAGAAAAGAATTAAGAAAGATATATGGTTTAAGCTTAATGAGTTTCCATTAATTGAGACAGATAAAAAAGTTGAAGACATTACAAAAGTATCAAAGTTTAACAAACTAATATATTTATTAAAGACTCCAGTTAATTGTGAGTCATATAATAAATATTACATAAAACATTTACTATCTCATCAAATCTTACACATAACATTTCATAAATTCAAAATTGAAAAGGATATCTCAAAAGGAGTTAACTTATCTAAGCTGTTTAAATATAATTTCCCAGTTCCCATAAATAATTTTATTAATAAGATTCTAACCTAGGTACTCTATTTTTGTATATTAGCCATATATATGAGCGGAACACTTAATAAAGTAATGTTAATCGGTCACCTAGGTGATAATGTTAAAATTAAACATTTTGATAACGGAGGTTGCATTGCAAGATTTCCTTTAGCGACAAATGAGACGTATACGAACAAGGCAACAAATGAAAAAGTGTCAAATACAGATTGGCATAACATTGTCTTAAGAAACAAAGCAGCGGAAATCTGTGAAAAATATTTATCAAAGGGAGATAAGGTTTATGTAGAAGGAAAACTAAGAACAAGAAAATGGCAAGGAGATGACGGTGCTGACAGGTATACAACTGAGGTTAATGTTGATGAATTTACCTTCCTGTCTACAAATAAAGAACCCACCTCAAATGTTGAATCTAATAAATCAACAGCTACTAATAATCAGACAAGTGACCAGGCTGAAGACGATCTACCATTCTAAATTAATTTTTGAATACTTACTTATAAATCATACATAAGAACTCTGTGATAGTTAAATACTTTTTAATCTTTCTCTTTCTAATTTTATCAGCTCTAACATCTGGTTCTGAGGTTGCTTTCTTTTCGTTAGATAAATCAAATATACCAAATGAAAATGGTGACAAATTGATATCTAAAATACTTTTACTTTTAGAGAAGCCTAAAAGATTACTTGCTACAATACTGATATCAAATAACTTTATTAATATTGCTATAGTTATATTATTTGCTTCAATTGACAATCCATATTTGAATTCACTTAATAGCCCAATACTGGAGACCATAATTGAGGTAGGCTTAATCGGAATGCTAATTTTATTCATTGGAGATATCCTACCAAAAATTTATGCTAATAGAAATCCTTTAGTTTTTTCAAAAATTATGGTAAATCCCATTTACTTTCTTGACAGATATATACTCTTTTTGTTTAATACCCCAATGAGTAAATCCATGAGTTATCTTGAATCAAACCTGACAAAAGATTCAAATCAACTTTCTGTAGATAAACTTTCTAAGGCTTTTGAACTTACTGACTCAAAAGAAACAAGTAAAGAAGAAAAAAAAATTCTTAAGGGTATTGTAAATTTTGGAAATGTTGAGACAAGACAAATAATGTGTCCTAGAATTGATGTCTTTGCACTTGATTTAAATACAAAATTTGCTGAAATAGTTCATAATTTAATTGACAAAGGTTTTTCAAGAGTTCCAGTTTATAATGATAATCTTGACAAGGTTGAGGGTGTACTCTATGTTAAAGATCTCATACCACATCTAGAAAAAAAAGATTTTAATTGGAACAGCTTACTAAGAAAACCACTGTTTATTCCCGAAAATAAAAAGCTTGATGACTTGTTAACAGAGTTTAAAACAAAAAAAATACATATCGGTATTGTTGTTGACGAGTATGGTGGAACATCTGGAATAATAACTTTAGAAGATGTTATAGAAGAAATATTTGGAGAAATCAGTGGAGAGTTTGATGAGGAAGACAATTTGTTCTCAAAATTAGATGATTTTACTTATATTTTTGACTCAAAAATTAATCTTCAAGATTTTTACAGAGCAGTAAACTTAAAAGATTCGACATCATTTGATGATATCTCAACGGAGATTGAAACTCTTGGAGGGTTTTTAATTGAGAAAGTTAAAAAAATTCCTAAAGTAGGTCAAGTTATAAAACATGAGTCATTAAAGTTTGTTATAGAAATAGTTGATAAAAAAAGAATTAAGCAAGTAAAGTTAATATTGCCTAAAAATTAAATAATCAGTGAACTTAAATCTTAGAAAATGGGGAACTTTGATTATTTTATCTGTTATATGGGGAAGCTCTTACATTTTAATTAAAAAAGGATTAACTGGTCTTACTCCAGTTCAATTAGGCTCACTAAGAGTAATTGTAACAACTATACTAATAGCCCCAATAGGATTTAATAAAATTAAATATATACCTAAACATAAAATGAAATGGGTTGCACTTTCAGCATTTGTAGGCTCATTCTCTCCTGCATTTTTGTTCGCATTTGCAGAAACTGAAATTTCTAGCTCTATTACTGCAGTAATGGTATCACTTACCCCTCTTTTTACTCTATTAATTAGTGTAATAATTTTTGGAGAAGAGCTTTTAAAAAAACAAGTAATAGGAGTAATTATTGGATTTACAGGGATTATAGTATTAATTAATCATGAGCTTTTATCATCATCCTTTAGTATTATTTATGTAATGTTTATTGTTCTTGCAGCTTTTTGTTATGCAGTTAATGCAAATCTTTTGAAATATAAACTTCCTAATATCTCAGCACTTGGTATAGTATTTATGAGTTTTTTATTTATGTTTATTCCAGCTTTTATTATTTTACTATTTTCTGATTTTCCATTTTCTGATTTCACATCAAACTCGCTAATACTTGAGTCAATTTTTTACATAGTTATACTTGCTTTTTTTGGAACAGCAGTTGCTAAGGTTTTATATATAAAATTGTTAGCTATATCAACCCCGGTATTTTCAGTATCAACGACTTATTTAATGCCAATTGTTGCCATTTTTTGGGGGTTATTAGATGGGGAAGATTTTAAGTTAACTCAGTTTATTGGAACAAGTATAATTTTAATTGGAGTTTATCTTGTCACAAAAAAAAAGGCACCTCCAATTAGTGAATCTTAATCTTAATTAAAATCAGAATCTGAAGTTTTTACATCTAGTTTAATTTTAGCAAACTTTATTGTAATTCCACCAGGAATTGGAAGAGCAGGAGTTATTTGATTTATCTCGCTTGGGATTAATACTCCTTCAACCTCTTCATACTTATTTATAGTTGTTTCAAGAACAATCTGATTTCCTTCTACTTCAGTTGTCTGGATTTCTTTAACTTTTAAACCAGACTGAACCGAATAATATTCTGTTTTATTATCTGATATTTTAATTTCATAAACTTTCTGATCATTTACCATTGATGTTCCAACTAATTTAATCTTTGAAAAATCATAATTTAGTTCTGAGAACAAAGCAGAATTAATAATTGCATTATCAAGTTCTGAATCTGTTAAAGGTATTCTCTGACCATTTACCTCATTATAACCTTGATATTTGTTGAAAACACTTTTTTGAACTATCATACCTCCGGCAGTAACTGTAGCTAATGATTGATTTTGATAATTTTTTAAGGTGTAGAACTCTAAAGCAAAGGTCTGCCCTTGCATATTTAGATTAGCGTTTCCTAAAGTTTCTATAGACTGAACCTCTTTAAGCCTATCTATACCTCCAATTAAATTTAAATAATTACTAACTATCCCTTCAGCATTTATATTATCAATAACAGAATAGTTTGGTTTCTCAATTTTATTACCAAACTTATCATAGTATCTAATTTTTAGTTCTTTTCCGTTATATTTAAGTCCATCTAGTGCATCAATTATCTCACTTCCTTTGCCAGTTATAAATACTCTTGTTTTATTTGTTAGAAAATATTTTTCTGCTGCACTCTTAACATCTTCTTTTGTTACAGAATTAATTTTTTCTAGAAAACCATTGTAATAATCTTTTGGTAAATCCTGAGTAATTATATTTCTCGCAAAACTAGCAATTGTTGAAGGGTCTTCAAGTGACATAACAAAATTTCCTGTGTATTTCGCTTTAGCTGAGGACAACTCATCATCAGATACTAATGTATTTCTCATTTTATCTACTTCTTTAAGTAACTCTATAGCTGCACTATCTGCAACTTCATTTCTAACTTGTGCTTGAGCAGTAAAGTATCCTTTTGTTTTGTAACTTTCAGATACTCCTGAATATGATCCATATGTCCACCCTTTATCCTCTCTTAGATTATTAAATAATCTTCCAGCTCCACCTCCACCAAGTATCCTATTGGCAACTAATGCTGAGAAGTAATCAGACTCTTTTTTATTAAAATCAATTGTATTAATTACTGATACAACTGCTTGAACACCATTAGGCATATCAATGAAAATTATTTCAGTATTTTCTGGGTTGGTTGGTTCAGGGAAAGATTTTGATATAACTTCTTTTGATTCCCAAGCACTAAAAAGTTTTGTTACCCTTTCTTTAATTTCTCCAAAATTTACATCTCCCAATATTACCAAAAATGCATTTTTAGGACTTGCATAATTATTGTAAAAATCAATAGCATCGTTTAATTCGGATTTATCCAAAGTCTCTTGTGAAACAAACTCACCATTTGGGTGACTTCTACCATATGTAATTAAATCCTGAACTCTACTCGCAGCAGTGGCAACATCTTTGTCTGTAGTTTTTAAACTTTCTTTAATTAAATTTTTCTGACTATCAAATTCCTCTTGTGTTAAAAGAGGATTTAAAACAGCATCTGCCATTAACTCTAATACTCTTGGAAAATATCTTGAAAGTGAGCTTGCAAATGCACCAGATCCAGACACACTCATTGAGGCACCCATAAAATCAACTTCTTCTAAAAATTTTTCTTTTGAAATTGACTGGGTTCCATTTCCGATCATTTCACCTAAAATTGAACTAACTCCAGCAACCTCACCTTCAAAAATTAGAGGATTGTCAAATGATAGTGAAGCAGAAGCTCTCGGTAATTTAGAGTTTTCTACTACCATTATTGTAAGACCATTATCAAGTTTAAAAGTATTAGGTTTACCAAAAAAAATCTCTGGTGGAGGCCCAGATTCGGGCATTACTGATCTGTCTAATTGAGAGTTTACAGGGTTGTAAAAAATTAATCCACTTATTATTAATGCCTTAGAAAAAGCACAAGATTTAATAAAACTTTTTAAAATATTTTTCATTATTCTATTATTGTTTTATTGTTTTCATCCCCTGGCAAGTAATCTACTATTACTCTTTGATTTGGCATTAAATATTTTCTCGCAACTTCTCTTATCTCTTCTTTAGTTACACTCTGATAAATTTCAATTTCAGTATTTACTAGATTTGTATCTCCATAAAATGTGTGGTAGTCAGAGAGAGAATTTGCAATTCCCTCGATTGAGGCATTTCTGCTAACAAATTGAGATTCAAGAATATTCTGTAGTTTCTTATAATCTCTATCTGAAATTAAATCTTTTTGAACTTTACTAATCTCCTCATCTATTTCGCATAATAAATCATCAAGTGTAAAGTTATCAAGAGGCACCGCCAACATTAAATATGTACCATGGTCTTCTTGAGCAAGATTAATAGTTTGAACTCCTAGAGCCATTTTCTTTTCGTCAATCATTTTTTTGTAAAGTACAGAGCTTTTACCATCACTTAAATAAGTGGATAGTAAATTAAGAACTCTAGATTCTCTAGTAGTCATTTTAGGTGTTATATAACCAATTAATAGTGCTGGGACTTGGATATTAGGGTCATACCAAGTTGCCTCAATTGTCTCTGTTATTGGATCTTCTTTTGGGAATTGTTTTTTAATTAGCTCGGAACTAGGAATATCATTAAAATACTTTTTAATCAACATTTTAGCTTCTACAACATCTATGTCACCTGCAACAACTAAGGTAGCATTATTTGGTTTGTGGTATAGTTGATTAAATTTCTTAAAATCGTCAATATTTGCTGCCTCAAGATCTTTATCTAATCCAATTGTTAACCTTCCATATGGATGTTTTCTATAAAGATTACTTCTTACTGCATACAGAAGAGCTCCATATGGAGCATTCCTAAGTCTAAAGTTTTTTTCTTCTTTTACGACACCTTCCTGTAATGTAATTCTATTATCTTGTCTTATTATTGGATGTAACATTCTTTCAGATTCCATCCATAAACTCAACTCTAGTTTATTAGACGGAAAAACTTCGTAATAATAAGTTTGGTCATCTGATGTATATGCATTATTTGATCCACCATTCGCTTCTACAATTTTAAACCATTGACCCGCCTCAATGTTTTTTGTTCCTTCAAATAGTAAGTGCTCAAAAAAGTGAGCAAATCCTGTTCGACCCTCTTCCTCATCTTTAGATCCTACGTGATATGAAACAGCAGTAGTTATAACTGGCGCTGTATTATCTTGATGAAGAATAACGTGAAGTCCGTTATCCAGGTCATATTCAACAAATTCAATTTGTTGTGAATTCACCGCTAAAAATGAAAAAGCAATGACTATAATTGCTAAAATATTTCTCATTATAATAAATTAATATACGTTATTGGTTCGCAAAAATAATCAATCTTTGCTAACTTTGTTCTATTAGGTCGCTATTTTTAAGGGTTCACAAATGTGTTTAAAATTTCATGGATATAGATGAATTAATTTCAATAGTTACACTCAAAAAACTTGAAGACAATAAATTTGAGGGTCAAAATTATAAAACTGTTTGGGGTAGAATATTTGGTGGGCAAGTTTTAAGTCAGTCACTACATGCTGCATATCAGACTGTACCTAATGATAGAATAGCCCATTCAATGCACGCATATTTTATTTTACCTGGTGATTTAAATGAACCAGTTATTTATGAAGTTGATAATATTAGAAATGGTGGAAGTTTTACAACACGAAGAGTTGTAGCGTTTCAAAAGGGAAAGGCAATTTTTAATATGGCTGCTTCTTTTCAAAAAGATGAGGAAGGTTTTGATCACCAAATTCAAATGCCAAATGTCTTAAGTCCAAAATTATTATTGACAGATTTTGAACAAGCTGAAAAGCTTAAAGAGGAATTAGCTGAAAGGTATCAAATATTTTTAGCTGCTCACCCAAAAGTGTTTGACTTTAAACCTGTAGGAACAAATATTTTTTTAAGAAAAGAAAATGCACTTCCAATTAATCATTGTTGGTTTAGATTAAAAGATAAAATAGATATGCCATTACAATTTCATCATCAATTATTGGCATTTGTCAGTGACTATCAACTCCTTGCAACTGCATCTCTTCCTCACAGAAAGGAGATTGCAAAAACTAGAGCTTACTATGCTAGTCTTGATCACGCTTTATGGTTTCACAGAGATTTTTCAATAAATGATTGGCTTTTATATGATATGGAAAGTCCCAGTGCTTCAAATTCCAGAGGGTTTGCTAGGGGAAGTATATTTAAAGAAGATGGTACCATGATTGCTTCAGTTGCTCAAGAGGGTTTAATTAGGAGGTTGAAGAAATGATAATGCAGAAGTATGTATTACTTTTTTTAATTATAATAAGTTCATGTGGTAAGGACAAGAGCAAATCAAATAATGAAGTTTTAGTTGAAGATTCAATATCTAAACAATTAGATAGAGAAAGAATTGATTCTATTATAATTTATACAAATATTTTTCAAATTTCTTACAACGAAAAATTTGAGCAACCAAATTGGGTTAAATATACTGTAAGAGATATAGTTAAAAATGCAGATAGAGATGGAATGAAATTTTATACTGTTGATTCAGTATATACATCAGATGATAATGATTACCATTCAAATAGATGGGATAGGGGTCATATGGCACCAGCAGGATCATTTAATGATTCGTATGAGAATTTATATTCAACTTTTTCTTATTTAAATGTTGCACTTCAATATGATGATCTCAACAGAGGTGCATGGGTTGACCTAGAACAACAAGTAAGGGAATGGGCTGACAAATTTGGAGATATAGAAATTGAAATATATTTAGAGTTCGATTCAAACCATATTATTTTAGATACTGGTGCTCATGTACCAACAGCTTTCCTTAAGCATGTATTTTTTCCTGATGGTTCAAAAAAATGCTATTACTTTCCTAATATTTCTCCAGATAAAATATGGAATGAATATCAAATAGAATGTGATTGAAGATTTAAAATCTAATTCAAATAAATAATTATTCATAAATTAATGCTATGAAAGAAAAAAAAGAATGGAGACCATTGCCTGACTATATTACTATAAAGGAGAGTAAAATTGAAGGTCTTGGAATTTTTGCCACGCAGGATATTTTTATTAATATAGATCTTGGTATATCTCATGTCTTTGATGAAAGATTCCCTGATAATTATATAAGGCTCCCATTAGGCGCATTTATAAATCATCATGAAATGCCAAATTGTAAAGCTGTTGTAGCTGACTCTCATGAATCGATTGGAAATATAAAACACATAAGAATAGTTACACAAAAAAAAATCCAATCAGGTGAAGAACTTACCCTAAATTATATAATTAATAAACTTGATAACCCCCTATGGGAATTTGAATATGAGGTTACCCAATAATTAATCTGTTTTTGTCCCAATTATTTCAAACATGTCAAAAGCATAACCAGTTACCTCGTTACCTTCAACGTATAGCTCAAAAAAACCTGTAATACCATACTCGGGAACAAAAATCTCTATAAAGAGGATATCATCCTCAACTTCAACAGTCTGAATTGAAAAGAAACTAGATGCTTCTACAGAATCTCCGGTAAGTTCAGCTTTGAGAATATCATTATCAGCAGAAACTTTTATAGTAAGTGAACCATCATCTCCTGAAGGAATACCCTTAATCTCAAAGGCATAATCTCCTAAAAACTTCTGATTTTTGTTTGCAGAAACAACTTTATCATTTAATGTTTCATTAATGCTGTTTTCAGTTATTGTTTGTGAAGTTTTAAAGATGCTACAAGATGAAAACACCAGTAAAATTGCAAATATTAAAATTTTATCTTTCATATTTTTTAAATTCCAATTAAGTATTGAAATTTAAGAAAAAATTGAGATTTATTTACCCTAAAAGGATCAAAATCTTCTGGTTCTAATTCGAAACTATTTATTGAATTTTGAATTCCACCAATATAAAAAATTGTTGAAGGGTTTGGATTCCACTTTATAAGAGGCTGAAGGAGAAAAGTATCATTAAACTTATTGTATTCAGAGACTAACCTAATGCTAAAGTCATTATTAAATTGATATCTAAAAGATAATCTTGATATGTATCCATCATAAATTGCTTTGTTATTTTTAAAATTTTCTAATCTAGAATAGTTAATGGATGAACTTACGTTGATATTATAACCAAGCTTATAAGCAAGGCTAAAAAATATAGTCTTTTCTTCTCCTATTTTTGGTGTTACTTCATTAAATGCAATCTCTTTTCCAATTTTTCCTTCAAAATCAAAGGTCAATTTTTCAGTTGGAAAACCTCGTATTCCAATTCTTGACTTTCCGTAATGTTTAAAATCAATATTTAGATACTTTCTAAATAAATTATACTCATAAACATATCCAATTTCTGTTTTCCCAAATGTTTTAATACTTATATTAAATTCAAAATTTTTTGTTTTTAATTGATTATCATAGTTATAGTTTATATCTCCTTTCAAGCTTGTATTAAATTCTTTCAGATATTTTTTATCAAAAAAGCTTGTATAACCTTGATATATCGATCCATATCTTCTATTTATCCTAGGAACAAAGCCAACATCTGCTCTAAAACCTGGAGAAATTCCTTTATAAAATAGGTAGGTATTCCAATGTTCCGTATTTCTAGATAGTCTGATATAATTAGCACTTCCTTTAAAATTTTCTCCATCTAGTTTTACAGTTTTATCTAAAAATGTTTCATCACTTTCAATCCAATTTGCAAAAGGCTCTTTATTGAAACTTTTAGATAATTCAAATTGGAATCTCCAAATTTTGTTAAATGTGAAAAGACCATCAATTCCAATTAAATTTCCATAACCACCTTCTTTAAAGTATCTGTTTGTTGTAAAAAATCCATATTTAGACCCTTCATTAATTAGCCTCTGATGTCGGAATGCGTTTACATAACTAATCCCACCATTTCCATTATAGGATTTATCCTCACCACCAATCAAATATGGTGAAACTTCATCAATAGCACTTAAGAGAATCGTACCGGAATTTTGTCCAAGATTAACAAATTTTGACGAAAAACTAGGGGAGTTAATGGTCCTAGAGTAAAATCCTCTATCCATAAATTTTAGTAAATCCATTCCCTTATTAAAAAAAGGTCTTAACTCAGGGTAATCTAGGGCAAAAGAAGAGTTAATATCTATTTGTGTTTCATCAGCTTCAATTTGAGAAAAGTCAGGATTAATTGTTGCTTCAATTGAAGAAGATGGAGAGAAATCGTAGTTGAGACCAATACCAAAATCGCCTTTAATTTTACCATATTTAATTGGATCTTTATATCCTGTTTGTCTTTGACCGGTAATATTTGAAGAGATGTATGGCAGTAATTCGGTCTTCCCCTTGTATACAATATTTTTCATAATTAGTTTATCTGTAACTTGACAAACCCAGCAAGGGTCTGACCTATCATATGGCTGAGTTTGACTTCTGTAAAAAGTTCCATTAAGTGTAAAAACTCTAGATATATTAAATTTCCATATTTGATTTTTTCCTGGAGGATAGGGGAGTGAATTAATTGGAATTTTAAATTCCAAAACATATCCATCTTTTACTATTGAACTTTTAGTTTCAAAAACAGCATTGTAGCCACTATCAAAAGAATCTTCTTCATTAGTTGCATTTTTAACTCTTAGGTCAACTTGACTTCCAAATGCATTTGATCCTAAAATATAATTAGATCTTGAGTCACCAAAAGGGTCAATCCTAATGAATATCATGTCTTCATTCTCATATTCTGATTGATCTCTTGGCTTTACTTGGCCTCTTATATTTTCTGGATTTCCATAGGCTTTTACTCCAAAATAAATGAAGGTATCAGTATAAGTAATAAAAACTTCTGATTGAAGTTTTGTGGCAATATTATCACCTGGCTCCTGTTCATAATCAATTGAAGTAACCAACGAATTTCTTTTTTCATCAGCAGAAATAATTCCATCTAATACAATATCATTCTCTAATGATTTTATTAAATTAAATTCTTTCTGTGCAAAACAAAGATTTGAAAAAATAAATGTTAATATGAAGATTTTAATTTTATTCATTCAAAGCAGTAAATTTAGCTAAAAACTATAATCTGTTATCTTTATTTTACTTTTAATATTGATATTCCGTGATTAATTTTTGCCTAGAATCAAGTTGAAATCAATGAAATCATCAATGTAGATTTTCTAATCCCAACTAATTAAGTTTTAAAATAAATTTTGGGAAAATTAATTATTACAGACACCAACACTCCAAGTAATTACTCCTTCCGATTGAGCTATACATCTATTGGAATATGTTGTATTATCACAACCACAAACTGGCATGTATTCTTTGGTACATGCAATTAGTTTTTTTTCAGACTTACATGCTTGGTTTTCAGATTTTGAACATCCAATTAATAATGTGAAAATCAATAAATAAAAATCAAAATGCTTAAACATTTTTATTAAATTGAAATAAAATTACTAATTAAATGGACAAAAGGAGATTTATAAAATCATTAGGTGCCTTATCATTTTCATCTTTAATTTCAGCTAATAAATTAAGTGATTTTAAACCTATATCAAAAACTCTTCCATTCATAAATAATGAAGATAAATTATGGGAAACTGTAAGGTCTCATTATACTCTTAAGGATGAATATATTAATCTTGAAAGTGGTTATTATAATATAATTCCTAATCCGATATTAGAACATTTTATAAATCATGTGAAGTATGTAAATATTGAGGGATCATTTTATATGAGAAATGATTTGAAAAAAAATAAAGATAGAGTTACAAGTGAGCTTGCAAATATCGTTGGGTCATCGCCAGATCAAGTTGTCATTACCAGAAATGCAACAGAGTCTCTTGATCTAGTTATTTCAGGCTTTCCATGGAAAAAAGGTGATGAGGCAATTTATGCAGAACAAGATTATGGAACAATGAAAGAAATGTTTGAACAAATTTCAAATAGATATGGTGTTGTTAATAAAATAGTATCTGTTCCTAATCATCCAAAAAATGATAAAGAAATAGTGTCCTTGTATGAAAGTCAAATTACAAGTAAGACAAAGCTTATAATGGTCTGTCATATGATAAATATTACAGGTCAGATACTTCCTATAAAAAAAATATGTGAGATGGCGCATAGACATGGAGTTGAAGTTATGGTTGACGGAGCTCATTGCGTTGGACATTTTGATTTTTCAATTGATGATTTTAATTGTGATTACTATGGATCAAGTTTGCACAAGTGGCTAGCTACTCCACTTGGGGCAGGACTACTTTATGTAAATAAAAATAAAACACATAGAATTTGGCCTCTCTTAGCAAATGGAAATACTAACAAGTCGGATATTAAAAGACTAAATCACATAGGGACACATCCTGTCCACACTGACCTTGCTATCTCAAATTCAATTGATTATTTAAAATGGATTGGAATTGAAAGAAAGGAAAAAAGAATGAGATTTCTTCAAAGATATTGGTCCGATAAATTAAGGAATGTGAAGAGTGTAATTGTGAATACTCCTTTAGATATTAATAGAAGTTGTGGAATTGGGAATGTAGGGCTTACAAATATGAGCCCATCAAAAATGGAAAATTTATTATTTGAAAAGTACAAAATTTTTACCGTTGCAATAGATTATGCAAATGTAAAAGGTTGTAGAATTAGTCCAAATATTTTTACTACTACAAAAGAACTTGATAGTTTTGTCGATGCAGTGAAAGAATTGTCATTAGTTTAGTAATTCATTATTCTGCTTATTAGTACAATTTTGATTAATTTTTAGATTAACCTATATTTAAGTAACTATCCCATATACTCATAAAAAATGATATCTCTTCTTCTTATGGAATTTGATTGGAACACAGCTTTAGTGAGGTTTACTGTAAATACGATTTTTATTGCTTTAATGATTCTAATAATTTCAAAACAAATGGTTTTAAGGCGATTTTCTTTTTCATTTTTGATGATTAGTCTAATTGTGTTCTTCTTATGCTTTACTCTAAAGAATTTTGATCTTAACCTCGGAATGGCTTTAGGTTTGTTTGCAATATTTGGGATTATAAGATATAGGACACAGCCTATTCAAACAGAGGAAATGACTTATTTATTTATTACAATTGGAATGGCAGTGATTAATGCTCTTTCAGAGGAGTTTTTATCTCTAAGTGAGTTAATTATTATAAACCTAACGGTTATATTTTTTATAATTTTTGGAGAATTTATTCTAATGAAATTCTCATACAATAAAGTTCATCCACTTGCAGAAGATATTAATAGAAGAATCGTATTGCAGCTTGATTATACAGATAGAAATACAAAAAAGATAATTGATGATGAAATTAAAAAGCAAGAAAAAAATCTTAATATTAATGTGAAGACTTTTAAAGTATTTAAAATTGATAAAAACTTAAACATTATTACTATCCATGTTTATTATTAAAGAATCAAACCGATTTTTTACATTATTAATTTTTATTCAACTAAGCAACTTTTGTTTTAGCCAATCTAATGAATTAAAAGGGTGGTCATCTGTTGAGTATGGTTTCGAGGTTAATGAAATTTTGAAAATAGATTTAAGCCAACATTTTAGATTAAAAGAAAACCTTAATGTAATTGACACATATATTACTGAGTCAGAAATATCTTATGAACCAATAAACAATTTAACATTATTAGGCCAATTAAGATATTACAGCAGAAATGATAATAATGGTGGAATTCAAGGCTTTGAAAATATGATGCGATATAGGTTTGGAATTGAAAAGAAATTCAATTCTAATAAATTAAATTTTGAATTAAGATTCGCATATCAAAATCGTTTTTCATTGGACAGAAAAGACAGATATAATAAGAGAATTCGTTTGAGACCATTGATTGAATTAAAAATGATAGATTGGTCTAATAATCCAAAAATTTATTTTGAATATTTTGATGAAATAGATGGAAACGATCAAAAATCCTACAGATATGCGATTAGTCAGAAAATATATATAACTAATTCTCAAGATATAACATTACGTTATTTTTATCAGAAATATAAAGAAAAGTACAGTCCAAATTCCTCTGCAAATATTATTTCTGTTAAGTATAGTTTTGATTAAGATGAAAATAAAAAAACTTAGTTATTCTAAATTAAAAGATAAAGTCAAAAATGCTAATAAAAAGCAATTCTACGCAATTGTTATTGCGTTGTGGTGGATACCATTAGGATCTTTTTGGAGTATGGCGGCTATATGGATAAGATATTCTTCTAATATTAAAAAGTTCTTTCGGTTTAAAAAGTAATCTTCACTGAATACTAGTTTTTTTCAAATCTTACATTTAACGCACTTTTAACGATTATTCTAAGTTAACACTCAAATCTTTTTGATTTCTTTGAAATATAAAAACCATGATGCGGAATTCTTTTTTTATTTTCTTATTATTTACCTATGCCTATTGTTTTCCTCAGCAAACTGTTTTGAATCTAAAAAAAACTCAAAATTCTGAGTTTCTCCTAGATGGTATTTTGTCAGATTCAGAACTAAGAAATGCATTTCCAATTGAAATTATATATGAACATACACCTGGATACAATACCACCCCATCATATAAAACTACAGGTTATGTCAATTACTCAGAAGAATTTGTTTACATTGCATTTAAAGCATACAGGGATCAAGTTGTTGCTTCAATACATTCAAGAGATAATATTTCATTGTTCTCGGAGGATTACGTTAACATACATATTGACACTTACGGAGATGCCAGAAATAATCTTGGTTTTACTGCTAATATTTATGGAAGCCAAAATGATGGAGTAAGAGTTGAGTCTTCGGGTTTTGGAAGGCAAGATAGCGGTTGGAGTCTTGATCCAAATTTTGAATGGCAATCATTAGGTAGACTTACAGATTTTGGATATGAAGTTGAGGTGATGATTCCATTTTCAGCAATCCCTTTCCCTAATGGAAAAGATCAGAGCTGGAAAATAAAAGTAAGTACTGGTTATAGGGATCAAAAAAAACAAGGATTAACGGTTAGAGCATACAGTAGTAAACTTGATAATGACAGTTCTTGTAAGTTATGCCAGATAGATCATACAATCGTAATGAATGATATAAGCTATAAGAAAAATTTAGACTTTTTACCCTATGTTAGCTCAAATCTTTCAGGATTCAGAGAGAAGTTTAATGATAGAGTTAATTATGATTCACCAAAAGTTAATTATGGAGTTGGTGTTAACATTGAGTTGAACAAAAACCTTTCATTAGAGGCCACATTAAATCCTGATTTTTCACAAGTTGAAGCTGATGTTACCAAAATTGATATTAATTCGCCCACTGCAATTAATTATCCAGAAAGAAGGCCTTTCTTTAATAGAGGTATAGATGTATTAGATTATACAATGGATGTTATTTACTCTAGATCAATTAATAATCCATTATTTGCCTCAAAAATTATTAATCAAGGGAAAAAATCAAGAGTTTACATGTTGACAGCAATTGACCAGGATTCTCCATATATAGTGCCTACTCAATTTGAATCCTTCTCAGGTTTAGGGGGCAAGAGTTTTAATAATATTTTAAGATATCAAAATATAATAAATTCTAACATTCAGGTTGGAGCCCTAGCTACTAACAGGCTTTACGAGGGTGATGCTTATGGAAATTTGATAGGACTTGATGGTCTTTTAAAATTAGATGGTGGATGGAAATTTGAACTGGAATATTTTAAAAGCTTAAATAGAGAGCCAGATGCAGATTGGATTGATTCTAATAAGAAATTTGGTGACTATTCTGTGAAACTTGATGGAGAAAGCTTCAATGGTAACGCTGTCTATAGTGAGATTAGAAGAGACACCAACACATGGAGATCATTTTTTAGATTTACAGGAATCTCTCCAACTTTTAGAGCAGATAATGGTTTTATTGTTGAAAATGACTTAAAAAGATATGAGTTATGGCAAGGATTCTATAAATATCCGGATAAAAAACTTTTAAGAAATTATAGAATAAGTGCAAGATATGATAGGGAATATAGTTTTTCCAATAAGTTGAAGAGATCCGCATTTGAAGCATACTTTACTATCCTTACAGTCCTAAACACTGATATATTTTATAATTATGAGCATGCTTTCTATGACTCTCATTTAGTATCAGAATTTGAAAATTTTATATCCCATAATATTAGATTTTCAATAAAACCATTTGATTTTTTGAACATTCAAGCAGGGCTTGGTGCAGGTAACGAAATTGCATATCGTGAAGAAATACCAAAGTTAGGTGATAAGTTTTCTTTCAATACCTCAATTGAAGTTACTTTAAACAATAATTTAAGAATAAAACCATCAGTAAATTTTTCTAAATTAAAAAAATTAGACTCTCAGGAATACTTTTTTGATGGATACATAGCTAGGTTTGATATAAGATATCAGTTTACTAATTCATTAAATTTGAGAGTTATATCTGAGTATAATGAGTTCTCTGATCAATTTTTTGTTCAGCCGCTAATCTCTTGGAGACCAAATTCAGACACAATTTTTTATCTTGGAGGAAATCAAAATTATATTGATCAGTTTATTGATTACAATTCACCAAACTATAGAGTTAACAAATCTCAGTTTTTTCTTAAATTTCAGTATCTTATAAAATCTTAAATTTATACTACTAAAACTTTCTGATTTTAATTTTAATAATGAAATTTTTTCTTTTAGTTATTTTCTCAATTTATTGTTTAACTACTTTAGGACAAGACACAGTATTGGTTTTAAATAAAATAGAAGAAAATAATTTTAATATAGACGGAATAATATCAGATGAAGAAATCCAGGGTGCCAAGGTTCTTAAAATTCTATATGAAGAGACTCCTAGTTTCAATACAGTTCCATCAAAAAAAACAATTGGATATTTAACCTATTCTGATAAATTTTTATATGTAGGTATAAAGGCATATAGAGATAATGTTGTGGCTCCTGTAACAACTAGAGATAATAGTGCTATTTGGACAGGAGATTTAGCTGGTTTTGCAATTGATACTTATAAAGATGCTAGAAATCATTTACTTATAGTATCAAATCCTTCTGGTAGCCCATTTGATGCGATAAGAATGCCTGGTAGAGGTTTTGATAGTGAATATAACATAAATGTTGATGTTAATTATGACTTTACTTCGATTGGTAGCATAACTGATTATGGTTATCAAATTGAGTTTTTTGTTCCCTTCTCAGAACTACCTTTTCCTAATGGAAAAGACCAATCGTGGAAATTTAAAATCTTCAGTGTATATAATGATGATAAAGATGAGGGAGTCCAAGTCAGAGCCGCCTCAAGCAAATCTAACAGAGATGTAAGTTGTCAATTGTGTTTATTGGACCATACTATTGTAATGGATAATATTGAAATCGAAAAAAAAATTGATTTTTTACCATATGTTAGTTCCAATGTTTCAGGCGAAAGAGAAAAATATTATGATAGAATCAATTATGATAGACCAGAGTTAAACTATGGTATAGGCTTTAATTATGAATTAAATAAAAACTTTTCAATCGAGGGGACAATAAATCCAGATTTTTCTCAAGTTGAGTCAGATGCAACAAAGATTGATATTAACTCAGTTACTGCTTTAAATTATCCTGAGAAAAGACCTTTTTTCCTAAGAGGAATTGATGCAATGGACTTTTCAACAGACATTTTTTATTCAAGGTCAATAAATAATCCTTCATTTGCATCTAAAATTATTAATCAGGGAAAGAAATCTAGATTATATATTTTAAATTCAATAGACAAAGAGACACCATACCTTGTTCCAACTCAATTTGAATCATTTTCAGGGGTTGGTGGTAAAAGTTTTAGTAATATAGTTAGATATCAAAACTTTGTAAACTCAAAGTCACAATTTGGAATTTTAGCATCTAATAGATTTTATGAAGGAGATGCTTATGGAAATTTATTTGGAATTGATGGACTTATTAATTTTTCAGACATTTGGAGCTTTGAAGTTGAATTGTTTTTAAATTCAAATAAAGAACCAGTTGCTGATTGGATTAATACAGATAAAACTTTTGGAGACTATACTGTAAATCTTGATGGGGAAAAAGTAAACGGAAATGCTGTTTATGCTCAGTTGAGAAGAAATACTGAAACTTGGAGAACTTTTATTGAGTATTCACAAATGTCAGATGGATTTCGTTCAGACTTAGGATTTATAACTACCAATAATGAAAAAAAATATACTATTTGGCACAGCTTTAATCAATATCCTAATAATGATTTAATTAAGGACTACAGTATAACTTTGAGACAAGACTTTGACTATGACTACTCACATAATATTGCAAGATCAAATTTTCAAACCTACATTTCAGTATTAACAATTTTAAATACTAGGATAACTCACAACTATGAGTATAATTTTGTAAAGTCTCATCTTGAGTTTCAATTTAAAGATTTTATAAATCATTGGATCAGAATGGAATCAAGGCCAACTAACTTCCTCACTTTTAATGTGTTTTATAAGTTTGGAAAAGATATAGCTTATCGGATAGCAACACCTAAATTGGGCTTTACTAATGATGTAAGATTTGGAGCACAGATATCAATTAATGATAATTTTAGAATTTCCCCAAATATTAATTACTCTTCCATAAGAAAACCTGATTCAAATGAATATTATTTTAAGGGTTACATTGGTAGGCTTGATATCCGTTATCAGTTTACAAATTATTTAGATCTTAGATTGATTTCTGAATATAATGATTTCTCTGATCAGTTTTTCTTTCAACCACTTATTTCATGGAGACCGAACCCGGATACAATATTTTACTTTGGAGGAAATCAGAATTATATTAATCAATTTCCAGATTATAACTCACCTCATTATAGAGTAAACACAACTCAGCTTTTTCTTAAGTTTCAGTATTTGTTTAAGTGATCTAATAGTGTTTTGACAATAAAAACGAAATAAGAAATTTAAATTGTTTATCAGATAGTCTTATAATTAAATTTTTTTTTTATTTTAGTTACTAACTATAAACCAATGCAGCTTAACTCAAAAAGTATTTTCTTAAGAAGAGTCCGCGAAGCTCAACTACTAAAAAAAATTAGTAAAAAAACAGCTAATCATTTTATATCAGTGTATAAAAAATTTGATTCTAACAAAAGGTCAGAGGCAGATGAAAAGGCTGATGAATTACTTGCAGAATTAATTTCTGAGTCTGTAGCAAAGCAAAGGCGTTAATTTTTATTTAGTTGCCCAACATTCAATTTCTATTCTTGCTCCAAGAGCAAGCCCTGATCCAGCAAAAGTGCTTCTTGAAGGTAAATCTTTTCTATTTTTAAAAAAAGTAACATATGCATTATTCATTGCAGCATAATCATCAATATTATCAAGCATACACAAACATTTAAATATTTTATCTGAGCTAACTCCTAGGTCATTTAAAATGATCTTAATATTACTTAATGTTTGAATAGTTTCGGCATTAATGCCACCCTCGACTAATTCTCTTGTTCCAGGTTTTGAACCTATTTGACCTGAAACATAAATTATATTGTTTACAATAGAAGCATCGGAGAAGGGAAAGTTAAGTTCTTTAGAGTTCTCACTTATATAATATTCTGCAACATTTGAATCTGCGTTAGAACATGAATTAAATAAAATTAAAACGAAAAACAATTTTATTATATAACGTATCATTTATTGTATTATTAATACATTCAATATAATCAATTTAATTTAAAAAATAGTATAATAAATAATTTTTATATACATTAAATACCGAATTTAGAAACATATTAGTTTATGTATTAGATATTGTAATTAATAAAATAATACATGTCTAAAATGCTACATATTTAATATATTTTTATGTAATAATTGTTGAAAATTTGTATATAACTATTATAAATTATTTAAATATAAGTTGATTTTATCAATACATTGTTTGTGTCTAAATAATTGGTTAATAGTCTTTTTAGACTTTGTCACTTTGGCAATTAAAAAAGCCCTCATGCTTTAACATGAGGGCTTTTAATTAACCATAAACCAATTTATGTTTGCATGTGCAAACGTGTAAATCTATTAAGATTTTATTATGTATAAAAGTATATTTAAATTAATTATTAACATTCTTTATTCAAAAGTTTCTGTTGCGCTTTTATAACTGCCGTATTTAATTGCTTTTATAACTTTTACATCGTTGTTAAAATTTAGTACAGTATGACTTTTAATTATATCTGTTTTTCTTTTTTTTGAGTTTTTCATACTGCTAACACAACGCATTCTATCATTTTGATCAGATATTGTCTCTGATAATTGATAAGTATTACTTACCCAATAACCAGTATGAGTTTATGGTAAACTGAGACTTCTTTTGAGTGTACATAATCAAAATAAAAAAACCCTTAAAATAAGGGTTTTAATATGAATTAAAATATTGTTATTATTTTATAGGATCCTCATCATATGCCTGGACAAACTTTGTTCTGTCATAAAATCCTCCTTGAAAACTCATTTTGTTCTCATCAGTAAAGAAAATAACATTATGATAAGGTACAGTAACAGAGTTAGCTTCATTAGAATATGTTGCATCTCCCCAGCTTAGAAGAACTTTAAAGTCTTCTCCAGCCTCATTGGTTCCCTCGAGTGCTAAATAATTTGTATCCTCACTATTTTCAATAGATGTCCATATAGATGATGTTGTTTGCATTAAATCTGCAATTGCTTCTTTTCCTTGAATCTGGATTCCATTTGGAAATGCCCAAACTGCATCTTCAGAGAAATATGACATAGCAAGATCAACATCCTGAGCATTTACTGCATCAGTCCAGGCATTAGCTATTTCCTCGTATTTTGAAGAGTCTACTACTGATGGAAAATCAGAGTCTATTTGAGTTGGAGTTTCACAACTTGTAATTGCGAAGCTAAGTATTAATGTTAGGATTATTTTTTTCATTTTTAAATTTATTTAAATTAGTTATTCTGTTCCAGTAACAACGCTAAATATACCTCTAATTGAAAAGTTAGCAGGAGAGATTTTCTCAATAGGTAAGCCTTCAATTGCTGCACTTCCAGCCATATGTAACATTACATTTTTTAAATTGTCATATACATCATATGTCATAGCTGTGGCATAATCACCACCTTGTGAGTTTTTACCTTGAGGAGTTATTTTAGTTGCAACACCCCATCCTAGAAGACCAGATTTATTTAGCATTTTCTCAAAATGAGGCATAACAATTTTCTCTGAGTCTTTTAAAAATTGACTAACATTATCCGGATTACCAAAGTTTAGAATAACCCATTCCCCTTGTGCTGAATTCGGTATTGCCATCTCCATTTTGTAGAAATATCTTCTGTCAGCTTTTCCATCAATATCACCATAAAGGATATCTGGCTTGATACCTAAAACTTCCTCAGAGTTAGCCCACCAACTGAACTTATCTACAACTTGATCTACATCTTGATATAAGTGAACCCAAAGGTAATTGTAATCATCTTCAGTAGTATTAAATGCTTTTAAAAGTGCCCATGCACCAAGGTTGTCGTTATCAACAGCATCTTGTGCAATTTTTTGAACATATTCAGTTTGAATTTTTTCAAATGCTTCCACTTGATCTCCAGGTATCTGAATCGGATGGAAAACAGCTATTTGAGCTGAGAGTGAACCAATGCCAAATAGTGTTAATAGTAATAAAAATTTTTTCATTTTTAAATTGATTTATAGTTATGTAATAAATATATAATATATATTTTATAAATTGTATATATGAGAATAACTTCTGTCATTCCAATTTCAATTTTTCTCTTTTTTATTTCAGACATCATATTTGCTCAACAAATTATTCCATTATATAATTCTGCTCTTGATTGTGATTTCGATAAAAAAGACAGAATTGTCGAAGAAGGAGGCAGTACATATATATATGAAACTAAATCACCAGAAATATGGTATTATACTTCTGAAAACAAGGAAAGTAATAAACCTGCAGTCCTTGTTATTCCTGGGGGTGGATATACTTATTTAAGTATTACTAATGAGGGAATTTCAATAGCAAAATGGTTAAATAGTCTAGGTATAGATGCCTTTATGTTAAAGCATAGACTTCCAAATAATTACTCTGGTACGTGTAAACAAATAGTTGCAACCCAAGATGCACTAAGAGCTATTGAATTAATTAGAAATAATTCATCAAAATGGGAAATTGATAGTAATAATATTGGCGTAATTGGATTCTCAGCAGGAGGTCATCTTGCATCAGCTATTTCAACAAAAGGTAAATTGAATATTAATAAGCCAAACTTTGCAATTCTTGTTTATCCAGTAATTACAATGAATTTAAATTCTAAGACCTGGACATTTAATAGCTTGTTTGGTGAAAATCCTGATCCAGATATAATCAAAAAATATTCAAATGATCTTTTTGTAGATGAGGAAACTCCTCCAACCATTCTTATCCACTCCAATAATGATGTAGGTACACCGCCAGATAATAGTTTAAGTTATTACTCAGCATTGAGAAAAAATAATATACCTGCAGCATTACATATTTGGGAAGATGGTGGACATGGTTATGGACTTGCAAAAGGAAGAGGTTCCATCGAGTCTTGGTCAAAAATTGTTGAAGAGTGGATGAGTATGAAGGGTATAATTGATTAAAGGACTTAATAAAAAAGATTAAATTTTATAAAAATTTCATCATCAATTTTTCTTAATAATAATGACGGTCGTTCAATTAAAAAATTTGACAAGTTGATAGTGAATTCACCATTAAGTCTATACATGTCATCAATTTTAGTTAGCTCAGCAATTACACTTATGTTTTTTTCAATTCCATGAAACTCAATCAATCCGTCAATTTGTAACTCTTTATTTTGGTTATCTATATTAACTGATTTAAAAATAATATTAGGAAATTGAAGTGCTTCCAATACTCTTAATGCATTGCTGTCAAGGCTAGAGTTTCCAGATTTAAAATCAGCCACTTTGGCAATTACTCCGATGTTAACAATATTTTCATCTTCAACATTTACTAAGCCTGAAATATTTGTGTTTTCTGCAGACCATTTATGCAAAAAATGTTTACCAGAATAATTGATGCTAGAACTATCACTATCAATTCTTTTAATTTCTTGAGAAATCAAATTATATGAAGTTAGTAGTAATATAAGAGTTAGTAATCTCATTTAAAAATTAAGCATTATTGAAATCATTGCAAAAGAATAGCTAGCTACAGCAGTGTATGCAGATATTTTATGGATCTCTCTGTATTTATTATCATCATGTTGTTTATCAGAGTAAATATTAGTAACAATCATAGCCGGTATGTGAACATTTGCCAAAATCTTATGAAGTCTAATGTTGTTTAAGCCTTTCCTTTCTCTGCTAACGAGTGGAGGTGGAGTAAATAAAGATAGTCCAGCTCCTGTAAAATATGAGGCAGTTACAATTTTTCCAAGTGTTTTATGTGTTCTGTATACACTATAATCACCACTATAATACATCTTTCCACCCAATATTCCCTGATATATCATACCAGCAAAAGTTATATATCCAATTATTTGGTGTGCTTTTAACATTTTTTCACGTACAATAAGCTCTTTTTCTCTATTTTCAATATTCAGTTTAGAAATACCAGTTTTTCTAAACAAGCCCTTCTCTCCCCAGAGCACTCTTTGGGTTATTAACATTTTTTCAGGAAGAAGGGATGGCTTATCATTACTTAAAAGACTTTCAAACTCATCTGAAAATTCCTGAGAATTTAGAGATGAAGATGAAGAAATTATTAGAGTAATTAATAAAATTAATTTAAACTTTATGTAATACATTCTAACTAGTAGTTATGGTCAAACTATCACCAACTAGTGAAGTAGTATATGTTTTTAGGTCACCAGATCGTGAGGCTGAACCACAATTTACGACATTATTTCCTTCAATACCAAACTTATTACCATGAGTTCCACATGTAAATTCTTCATTTGAATACGACCAATCATTTTTTGTTCCACTGTGTGGACAACAATTATCAAAAGCTCTAAATTCGGAACTTGAAATTTTTAAAATTAAAACTCCAACAGAAGTTAGGTTGATAAAGTCACCAGGACTTGATAAGCTACTGAAATTAGAGTTTGCTAGATCTAAAGTAATATTGTTTCCACTTGAAACTATACCATTATCAGTTTGATTGTTATTACCTGAAGCATTGTCTGGTGATATGTCTGAATTATTAGAACTATATGAAGATGTATCATCATCAGACTTTGAACATGCTTGTATATATGATAGCCCAAAAAAAGCAAAAGTAATTGTTGGGCAGGTATTTTTTAAAAACTTTCTTCTTTCCATAATATTTAGTAAATCTAATATGTATATTTATTACAAAAAAAAAGAAGAATAAACTTTAATAAACTTTTAACTAAATAGAATGAGACAAATTAGGGTTAAAAAAGATATTAAAATTGCTGAAACCTTACCAGCTGACTTTTATAAAAACGATAATTTTTTTGAACTTGTTAAAGAAAAAATTTTTGTAAAATCATGGCAGTATATTGGATATGAGAATATTTTGCCAATAAACATTAACCTTTATCCATTTACATTTATTCCAAATTATATAGACGAGCCGTTGGTTTTAGTAAGAAAACAAGATGATTCTATATCTTGTTTATCAAATGTTTGCACACATAGAGCAAACATTATAGTTCATAATCCAAGTGAACAAAAAAACTTAAGATGTCTTTATCATGGTAGAAAATTTAATTTGGATGGGAAGTTTAAATCTATGCCAGATTTTGAAGAGGCAAAAAATTTCCCACGAGATTGCGAAAATTTAAAAACATTTCCCGTCTCAAGATTAGGTCCTTTTTTTTTCACAAGCTTGGAGCCAGAATTTAATATTCAAAAAATATTTGATGAAATAATTAATCGTTTATCCTTTTTTAAATTTGAAAATTTGGTTGAAAGACCTGATTTAACCTCAGAGCATCTTGTCAATGCAAATTGGGCAATTTATTGCGAAAATTATCTAGACCCATTCCATATTCCATTCGTTCACAAAGAATTAACTTCTGTTTTGGATATCAGTAACTATAAAACAGAGATATATAATAATTATAATTTGCAGATTGGATATTCAAAAGATGATGAAGATTCATTTGAAATTCCCAAGGGAAATAAAGATTACGGAAAGAAAATAAGTGCATATTATTATTGGATATTTCCTAACCTTATGCTTAATTTTTATCCATGGGGACTTTCTATTAATGTTGTAAGTCCAATTAATAAAAACAGAACAAAAGTTTCATTTATTCAGTTTATGATGGATGAAAGTAAATATAATTTAGGAGCAGGTGGACTTATAGATAAGGTTGAAAGAGAAGATGAATTTGTTGTTCAAGAGGTAAGTAAGGGTCTTGAATCAAGATATTATTCCACTGGAAGATTTTCTCCTACAAAAGAGGAGGCAATTCATCATTTTCATAGTTTAATTTCAAAATTTATAAACTCTTAAATTTAAGTATGAAAAAACTATTAATTATATTCACTTTAAGTTGCTCAATCGTATATTCCCAAAATTACAAAGTTGAAAAAGACAGAATCATTGACCTTTTTGAGAATTTAAAAAAGTTTGGAGTAAATGAGAATCAAGGAAATGATAGAGTCGCATACAGTGACTATGAAATTCAGGCAAGAGATTATATTTCAAAGAAACTTGAAAAAACTGGCGCTAAAGTTTATACTGATTTTGCAGGTAATCTTATTGCAAATTATAATCCAAACAATAGCAACCTAAAACCAATTTTATTTGGATCTCACGTTGATGCTGTTCCTAATGGAGGGCACTATGATGGAACAGCTGGTGTAATACATGCAATTGAAGTTTTGCAGACTGTTCATTCAAAAAATATCTCATTAAATCATCCACTTGAAGTTATAGTTTTTTCTAATGAAGAGGGGGGACTTTTTGGAAGTAAAGCTCTTGCAGGTAAAATTAATAAGCAGACATTGGATGTTGTAACTGTTTCAGGATATACCAATGGAGAAGGTGTTGAAAGACTTGGTGGAAATGTTGATAGGATTTTTGAGGTAAAAAGAGATATTGGTGATATCCATGCTTTCATTGAAATGCATATTGAACAAGGAAATAATCTTTATAGTAGTAATACCGATATAGGGATTGTTGAGGGAATTGTGGGTCTAAAGTGGTGGGATGTAATTGTAAAGGGCACTACTAATCATGCAGGTACAACACCAATGAACCAAAGACAGGATGCAATGATTGCTGCTTCTAAGTTTGTATTAATGGTTAACAAAACTGTTAATTCATATGAAGGTTCACAAGTAGGGACTGTTGGTAGAATCTCAGCAGAACCAGGAGTTCCAAACGTAATACCTGGAATTGTAAAATTAAGTTTAGAATTAAGAGATCTAAGTTCAAAGAAGATTTCAGTAATTTATAATAAGATTATAGAAAATTCAAAGATTATTGAACAAGAGACAAAAACTAAATTCTCATTTAGCCCCATTGATGCCACTGGAGATCCTGCATTGATGGATAGAAGAATAATCAATATACTTAGTGAAGTATCAGATGATCTCGGATATAGCACTATGTTAATGCCAAGTGGGGCTGGTCATGATGCACAGAGTATGGCATTAATTGCACCAACAGCTATGATATTTGCTCCAAGTAAGGATGGAATAAGTCATTCACCAAAAGAATTTACAAATTTTGAAATGCTAGAAAAAACAACTAATGTAATGCTTAATACTATCTTAAAAATCGATAAAACTACACTTGATTAAAATGAAAAGAATACCATTAATCTTAGTACTTTTATTTCATGCTATTTTATTTTCACAGAAAACAGCATTAGTAGGAGGGACTTTGATTGATGGATATGGAAATACACCTATTTATGATAGTGTGATTTTAATTAATGATGATACTATAACAGATATTGGAACGATTGGAAATATAAATATTCCAACCGAATATGAAGTTGTAAGTACTGAAGGTATGTCTGTTATGCCTGGTCTATGGGATATGCATGTACACTTAATGATTAATGGACACTCAGATTATGCATATTGGGATAAGACATACCCTAAATTATTTAAAGATGTAATTATGCCATCTTCAGCTCATCAATTACTAATGGCTGGCGTTACAAGTGCAAGAGATTTGGGAGGACCTTTAGAGGAAAGTTTAGAGGTAAGAGATATGATTAATGAAGGAAAGATTCCTGGTCCAACAATGTATATGAGTGGACCTTTTATCCAAAAAAAACCATATCCAGGAACTGAACTATTTAGATGGGGAGTTAATGGGGAAAAGGATGCAAGAAATAAAATTAAAATTTTAGCAAAGGCAGGTGTCGACCTTATTAAATTAATTGATCAAGATCAAATGACATTTGAAGAATTATCAGCAATTGTAGATGAAGCACACAAAAATAATTTAAAAGTTGTAGCGCATGCTCATCGTCCAGAGGAAATTAGGCTTGGGTTAAAAGTTGGTGTTGATAATTTTGAACACACTGGATTATCTTCTTCTCCAAAGTTTTCTGATGATGTAATTGAAATGATTAATGAGAGAACTGCTCAAATGAATCTAGGTCCGTTATTTTGGACTCCAACAATTGAAGGACTTTATAATTACACTGATGTAATTATAAACAATGAGCATTTAGATAATGATTCCTGGCATCTAGACCTTCCAGATTCAATTATTACAGATATTAAAAACTCAATATTAAAACCAGGGGAATTACCATATTTTCAGCTCACTCCTATCAGAAAACCAACTCTAAAAACAAAGTTTGATCAATTAAGAAATTCTGGTGTAGTAATGATGATTGGTACTGACAGTGGTATTCCAATGAAATTTCATTCTCAAAGTACTTGGAATGAATTAGAGGTCTGGGTAAATGTTATGGATGTTGAGCCACTTGATGCTATAAAATCTGCTACTTATTGGCCATCTTTTTTTATGGGTGTTTCAGACACTGTTGGTACAATTTCTGTAGGAAAACAAGCTGATATAATTGCAGTTAAGGGAAACGTCCTAAAACATATCTCAACTCTTCAGAATGTTGATATTGTTATGAAGAAGGGAAAAATCTATAAAAACACTAAGCGTTAGTAATTTGAGATATTATTTTTTCAGAATGGTCTCTTGAATTTTCAATAAACCATTTGTTTGTTTTAAGCCCACCACAAATCACACCAGCAAGAAATACTCCTTTTACATTTGTCTCCATGGTATTTTCATTATAAAATGGAGTTTTAAATTCGTCTTTTAAAATGTCAATTCCAAGCTTTTCTAGTATTCCATAATTAGGCAGATACCCTGTCATTGCCAGTACAAAGTCATTTTCTATTTCAATTTCTCCATCTTTATTATTTATTAATATTGTTTTATCTCTGATTTCACTAATTGTAGATTCATAGAATACATTAATTTCGTTATTCTCAATCCTATTAATTATATCTGGTCTTACCCAATATTTTATATTCTTTCCAATTTTATTTTCTCTTATGATCATGGTTACACTTTTCGCACCTTTTCTGAAAGTATCAAGAGCTGCATCTACAGCTGAATTTCCTGCTCCTACAATTGCAATATCCATTTTATAATATGGATGAGATTCGTTATAATAATGTAGAACTTTATCTTTATCCTCTCCTGGAATATTTAGCATGTAGGGAATATCATAAAAGCCAGTGCAGATAATTACCTTTTTTGAATTAAAATTTCCTTTAATGGTTTTTAACTCAAAATAGTTTTCTTTATTTATTATTTCAGTTACATCATTGTATAAACTAAGTTTTAATTTCCATGAATCACAAACTCTCCTGTAGTATTCTAAAGCTTCTGTCCTAGTTGGTTTTATATTGTGCGATATGAAAGGAATATCTCCAATTTCGAGTTTGTCAGATGTAGAGAAAAAAGTTGTATTAACAGGGTAATTAAATATTGAATTAACTAGCATTCCTTTATCGATAATTAAATAGTCTAAGCTATTTTTTTCTGCCTCAATTCCACAAGCTAGACCTATAGGTCCTGCTCCAACAATTATTAAATCTTTCATAGTATAATTCTAAACAAATTTATTTAATTTTAGGTTTTAATTTAAATTCTTACATTGAATAACCTAGTTATAGTTGGCCATCCAGATAAAAAATCTTTTTGCCATAATGGAATTTTTAGTATTATAACTACAATTTTAAGTAAACATCAAAATCAAAATACTAAAACTATTGACCTATACGAAGATAAACTTCATGAGGGTAAAAAACAATTAATCGAGTCTTATAAAAAAAAAGTTCTTTGGGCTGAAAGAATATATTTTATTTCTCCTATTTGGTGGTTTAGGCTAACTCCAAAAATGGAAACTTTTTTTGATGAAGTTTTTGCTCCAGGCTTTGCATATGAATTCGTAAAAATTACTAAAATCTATGCTTATCCTAAATCATATTTTAAACACAAAAAGATAAGATGTTATCTTACTCATGGAGCTCCATCTATTCCAGTTAAAACCATTTATCTAAATTCAGTCAAGCTAAGACTAGTGCTTGGTGTATTTACTTTTGTTTTTGGTTGGGGTGGAAATTGGAAAAACACAAAACAGTTTTGGTCAGTCCCATTTGTCTCTGATCAAAAAAGACAAAAATATCTCAGAGTCGTTGAAAAAGATATACTTAAAGATTGTAAAAAATAAATTAAAATGAAAAAGCTTTTTGTATTGTTTATTCTTTTTATTACGGCATGTAATTCTGAGAACTATAATATTATCAGTAGTGATAAATTTGTAACAGTAGAGAGAGCAAATGATGAATTTTTAAAATTTAGTAAACTTTCTGGAGTTTCTATTATTTATGAAAAATCTATTCCATTTAAGGACTTAAATAAAAATAAAAAACTTGATAAATATGAGGACTGGAGATTATCCTCTGAAGAAAGAGCAATTGATTTGGCATCTAAATTATCCCTTAATGAAATTGCAGGTTTAATGCTGTACAGTTCACATCAATCTCTTCCAGGTAGATCGATGGGTGAATGGATGAGTGCTTTCTATAGTGGTTTACCATATAATCAAAGTAATGCAATTGCTAGCGATTTAACTGATGAACAAAAAAAATTTATTGAGGATGATAACCTCAGACACATATTAATTACATCTGTTGAGTCACCTCAGGTTGCAGCTATATGGAATAATAATGTTCAAGAGTTAGCTGAGTCAAATGGATTTGGAATACCAGTTAATATTAGTTCAGATCCAAGACATGGTAATGATGCATTTGCACTATTTAATAGAGGACAAAAACAAAAAATCTCGATCTGGCCAAGTACTCTGGGAATTGCTGCATCTTTTGATCCGTCTTTAATGAAAAAATTTGGTGAAATCGCCTCAATTGAATATAGAGCATTAGGCATAACTACTGCTTTATCTCCTCAAATTGATCTAGCTACTGATCCAAGATGGTATCGATTTGATGGAACAATGGGAGAAGATGTTTCACTTTCAACCGATCTTGCCAGAGCATATGTAGATGGTTTTCAATCAACCAAAAATAAGGGGTGGGGTAAAGAGAGTGTTAACGCTATGATTAAACATTGGCCAGGTGGCGGAAGTGGAGAGGGAGGAAGAGATGGCCATTTTGGGTTTGGAGCTTATGCAATTTATCCAGGAAATAATTTTGACAATCATTTAAAGCCATTTACCGAAGGAGCTTTTAAATTAAATGGTAAAACAAAAAAAGCTTCAGCTGTAATGCCATATTATACAATTTCTCAGGGTTTTGGAGAAAATGTTGGATCAGGTTTTAATAAATATCTTATAACAGATGTTTTAAGAAAAAAATATAATTATGATGGTGTCTTATGTACTGATTGGGCTATTACTAAAGATGTTTTCTCAGTTAGTTTGTTTCAGGGAAAAAGTTGGGGTGTGGAAAATCTTTCAGAGTCAGAAAGACATTTTTTAGCAATTGATGCAGGAATGGATCAATTTGGTGGCAACAATAACTATTTACCAGTAGTTGAGGCTTATAAAATTGGTGTTGAAAAGTATGGAGAAGAGTATATGAGAAAGAGGTTTGAAAAATCAGCAATAAGATTATTAGTAAATATTTTTAATGTGGGATTATTTGAAAATCCATATATAGATGTAAAAAACACAATTGATACAGTAGGAAAAGAGGAATTTGTAATAGAAGGGTTTAATGCTCAATTAAAATCCATAATCATGCTAAAAAACAATGACGTTTTACCTTTTAGCAGTAAGAAAAAAGTATATATTCCAATTAGATATAATCCACCTACAAACATATTTTTTGGTATGATGCAAACAGAAGGTAAATATGAATATTCTTTTGATATGTTCGATTTGGCAAAATATTTTGAAGTTGTTGATAATCCTCAGGATGCAGATTTTGCTCTAGTTGGAATTAAAGATCCAGATGGAGGCACTGGATATAGTGAAAAGGATTTAGATAATGGAGGAAACGGATATATGCCAATTAACTTGCAGTATTCAGAATATACTGCTTTTAATGCTAGAGAAAAAAGTTTTTCTGGTGGAAGTCCTTTTGAAGAATTTTTCAACAGAAGCTATAGAGGTAAGACAGTTACATCAAATAACTATACAGATATGAATCTTGTAAATGAAACAAAGAAAAAAATGGGTGAAAAACCGTTAGTTGTTGTTATAGAGCTGTCAAGACCAATGGTTCTTAAGGAAATTGAAAAAAATTCAGATGTAATAATAATAACTACAGGTATTGAGGATAAAGCCTTATTCGAGGTTATTTCAGGAAAAGTTGAGCCCTCAGGATTATTGCCATTTCAAATGCCTGCTGATATGGAGACAGTGGAAAAACAATACGAAGATTTATCTAGGGATATGGTTCCCTACAAAGATTCTAGAGGAAATATTTATGACTTTGCATTTGGGATGAATTGGAATGGTGTAATTCAAGATCATAGAGTAAATAAATATAAATAAGTGAGAGGCGAAGCAGAGTTCTGTTCAGTGAGCAAAAATAGATTTCTATTAAAACGTGAATGGAATAAATCAAAAAAGAAAATCCTTTACATAATGTATAATCCTTCTAAGGCAGATGAGAGCAAAGATGATCCAACAATTAGACGACTGATTAATTTTTCTAAAAAATTTAATTATGGAGGATTTTTTGTTGGTAACCTTTACACTTTTATATCTTCTAATCCAAATAAAATTGATCGATCTGAAAACATTTCAAAAAAAAATATAAAGATTCTTATAAAATTAATTAATTCTGTAAGTGATGTTGTCTACGCTTGGGGAAATAATACAGAGGAGCCGAATTTTCTTAAAAAAAAAGTCAAAAGCCCTATGTGTCTTGGAAAAAACAAAGATGGTTCTCCTAGGCATCCATTATACCTCCCATCTAATTCAAAACTATTAAAATTTAGATAGTATTTACTCAGTTATAGTAATTGTCCCTAGCATTGAGGAATGAAATTCACATAAGTAGTAATAAGTACCAGCTACAGATGGAGTCCATGAAACAGTTCCACTTGAGGCTCCGTTATTAGAAACACCGTCAACTAGATTATTAGAGTCAGTACTTCCATTTGAAACTCTGATTAAATAAAAAGGGTGTCCTGGCGCATTAACCTCGAAGTTAAGTGTGTCACCCAC
>CAJPUS010000049.1 GCA_905380995.1 uncultured Flavobacteriaceae bacterium | reverse complement strand
TTTTGATGGATAAAACGATGTTGTTCCGATATGGCCTAATGTACCAGTATATTTAATTTCTTTATTTGGAAATTGATATTTACAACCAATTGCCTGAGCATTATCTTCAATAATTTTAAGTTTATACTTTTCAGCAAGCTTAATAATGGAATCCATATCACAAGATTGCCCATACAAATGAACCGGTACTATTGCTTTTGTTTTATCATTTATGTGGGGCTCGATTAAATCTGCTGTTGTATTAAATGTATCCAAATTAACATCACAAAAAACAATATTCAACCCAAGTATTGCTGCTGCCTCAGCAGTAGCAATGTATGTCCATGAGGGACATATTATCTCATCTCCACGTTTTAAGTCTAAGGCCATAAAAGCAATTTGTAATGCGTCAGTACCATTAGCACAAGGTATTACATTACGAACATTCAAATAAGCTGATAGATTTTTTGAAAATTCTTTAACAATTGGTCCATTTACAAATCTACCAGATTCAATAGATGATATAATATTTGCATCAATTTCTTTCTTGATTTTAGAGTATTGACCCATCAAATCAACCATATTAATATTAGTATTTTTCATTTATTTTTTTACGGCTTCGCCAACGTCAGTCACACTTATAACTAACAAAATTAATACTTATTTATTGTTAATTAAGCTAATTTTAGCTTAACACTATATCCAATAGACTTCAAATAAATCCAAATATTATTATTTGAAATTCTATTAATAATTCCACTTTCGTTATTAAAAGATGATAAGCTAAAATTATCACCAACTTTAACATTTGAAAGTTTACTATTTATTAAATTGTAATCTCCTTTTAAATATTTTTTTAAAACATCAACCTCTGACTGCCTAACTATCGCCCTTTTACCTAACCAAAACATATACCTTACAACTACTGGACATTCAAAAACCCTATTAATATCTTTTTCATCAATATTTACTAAAACCATTGAAGGCAGTACAGGAACTTGAGTTCTTTTTTTACGATCACTCCAAATCCTAATTTCATTTCGAGTTGGACAATAAGCATTAATTCCCAAAGACAACAACTGTTCTTCAGCTTTTTTCTCACCTCTTGGTTTTGTATGTATAACGTACCAATTCATTTAGTTGCTTTTTTGTAAAGAATAATTGAATTGGAATTTAGCTTTTGATTTACGAGGAAACTTACTTCTCTTCCAATTTTCTTTTTGATTTTTGGTTTAATGCTATTCAAATAATCTTTGTTCACGTTTAGACCATTAATAATTATCTCTATATTTCCACTGTCAATTCCCTCTGCATATTCTCCGGTCAAGGCAATCTGATCAACATCTCCAATTCTATCAATCACAGTTTCAACGATATCCTCTAAACCCAAATGTTGTCTTACAATCTTTTGTAAAACTTCAAACATTGGGTGAGATGTATTAGCATTATAAATAATCCTGTTGTTTTCTTTAGATTTCAAGAGATATCCTGCGCTGGAAAGATTATTTAATTCCTTTCTTATTGAATTGGTAGATTCATTGAATTCGTTCGCAAGACCGTTTAGATATCCATTGTTAGCAGCACTAACAAAGAATTTAATAAGCATCCTTAGCCTGGTTTTAGATGTAATTAATGAGCCTAACATAATATTAAGTAACAAAAGTACTTATTTTTAAGTAACAAAAGTACTTAATACGCAAAAATAAATATAAATTATGTATTTAAGATGAAAATTAATCTGAAATATAATATCTAATATCTATAATCGTCAGATTTATACGGACCAGCTTTGTCTACTCCAATGTATTTAGACTGGGTATCATCTAGTGTAGTTAGCTCTACCCCTAATTTTTCAAGATGCAACTTTGCAACCTTTTCATCTAAGTGTTTAGGCAATGTGTAGACCTTATTTTCATATTTTGATGAATAGTTCCAAAGCTCAATTTGGGCTAAAATTTGATTAGTAAAAGAATTACTCATTACAAAACTTGGGTGACCAGTAGCACAACCAAGATTCACTAATCTACCCTCAGCTAAAACCACAATGTCATTACCATTAACAGTGTATAAATCTACTTGAGGTTTTATTTCTTTTTTGGTATGGCCATAGTTTTTGTTTAACCATGCCATATCTATCTCATTATCAAAATGACCAATATTACAAACAATTGCTTTGTCCTTCATAGACATAAAATGAATGTCTTTTACGATATCTCTATTTCCAGTAGCTGTTATAATAATATCAGAATTATCTATTACTGTTTCAAGCTTTTTAACCTCATAACCATCCATTGCTGCTTGTAAAGCACAAATGGGATCTATTTCCGTAACAGTAACAATACTTCCAGCAGATTTAAAAGATGCAGCAGTTCCTTTTCCAACATCTCCATATCCACATACGACAACTCTCTTACCCGCCATCATAATATCAGTTGCTCTTCTGACAGCGTCAACTGCACTTTCCTTGCAACCATATTTATTGTCAAACTTACTTTTAGTGACTGAATCATTAACATTAATTGCCGGTAAAGTTAATGTTCCATCTCTCATTCTGTCGAATAATCTTAATACACCCGTTGTAGTCTCTTCAGACAAACCTTTAATGTTTTCGGTAAGCTCCGGATATTTATCTAAAACCATATTTGTTAAATCTCCTCCATCATCTAAAATCATATTAAGAGGTTTTCTCTCCTCACCAAAAAATAATGTTTGTTCAATGCACCAATCAAATTCTTCTTCATTCATTCCTTTCCAAGCATAAACCTGAACTCCTGCAGCAGCAATTGCAGCAGCTGCATGATCTTGAGTTGAAAATATGTTACATGAACTCCAAGTAACTTCAGCGCCAAGTTCGATTAAGGTTTCGATCAAGACTGCAGTCTGAATAGTCATGTGAAGACATCCAGCAATTCTTGCTCCCTTAAGAGGTTTCTCTTTTTTGTACTCTGATCTTAGAGCCATTAAACCTGGCATTTCTGCTTCAGCTAATTTAATCTCTTCTCTTCCCCATTTAGCCTGGTTAATATCTTTAACCTTAAAGGGCTTGTATTTTACATTGCTTTTAATCATTGTGCTAATTTAAAAAGTTTTTTAATTTTATCTACGTAATCTAATTTTTCCCAGTTAAATAATTCTAAATCAAATTCGACAAATTTATTCTCAGAATTAATAAAAGTTTTTTTGACTTTTTGAGGTTCCCTACCCATATGACCATAAGCTGCAGTTTCTAAATATATTGGCTTTCTGAGATCAAATAATTTTTCAATTGAATAAGGTCTCAAATCAAACAAACTGAAGAGCATTTCTGAAATATCTCCATCCGAAAAGTTAATTTTTGAGGTGTTATATGTATTGACATAAAATGCTACAGGTTCCGAAATACCAATAGCATAACTAATTTGAACAAGAGCTTCATCGCAAATACCTGCTGCCACTATATTTTTTGCAATATGTCTTGCTGCATATGCTCCACTTCGATCAACTTTAGAGGGATCTTTTCCGGAAAAGGCTCCTCCTCCATGAGCTCCTTTACCTCCATAAGTGTCAACGATGATTTTTCTTCCAGTTAATCCTGTATCACCATGTGGTCCACCAATAACAAACTTTCCTGTGGGATTAATTAAGTATTCTACATTGTCATTGAACAAATTTTTCAAATCAGGATTTTTATTTAATAATCTAGGAATAAGGATATTAATAATATCGGATTTTATTTTATTGAGCATTTTATCTTCTGAGTCAAAATCATCATGTTGTGTGGAGATAACTATTGTTTTTATTTTAATAGGCTCATTATCATCAGAATATTCAATCGTAACCTGAGATTTTGAGTCTGGTCTTAGGTATTTGATTTCATTATTCTCTTTTCTCAATAAAGCTAACTCTTGTAATATTTTGTTGGAAATATCTAAAGCTAGTGGCATATAATTATTTGTTTCATTCGTAGCATAACCAAACATTATCCCCTGATCACCCGCACCTTGTTCTTCATTATTTTTTTTGACAACTCCACGGTTTATATCGTCTGACTGCTCATGAATCATTGAAAGAATCCCACATGATTTAAAATCAAACTTATATTCGCTTTTTGTGTATCCAATTTTTTTTATCACCTCTCTTGCAACTTTCTGCACATCAATATAAGTCCTTGATTTAACTTCACCAGAAAGAATTACTTGTCCAGTAGTTACGAGAGTCTCACAAGCAACTTTTGAGTTAGGATCAAAAGCAAGAAAATTATCTAATATTGCATCACTAATTTGATCAGCTATTTTATCAGGATGACCTTCACTTACAGATTCAGATGTGAACATATAACTCATAGGTTACAAAAATACC
>CAJPUS010000048.1 GCA_905380995.1 uncultured Flavobacteriaceae bacterium | reverse complement strand
CCTCCACCAAATGTTACTGGACTTTTACATATGGGACATATGCTTAATAATACTCTTCAAGATATCTTAGTCAGAAGAGCACGAATGTTGGGTAAAAATGCTTGCTGGGTTCCTGGCACTGACCATGCATCTATTGCAACCGAGGCAAAGGTTGTTGAAAATCTTAAAAAAAATGGAATTAATAAAACAGATATTTCTAGAGATGAGTTTTTAAAATATGCTTGGGAATGGACTGACAAATTTGGAGGTGGTATTTTAGATCAATTGAAAAAGTTGGGTTGTTCGTGTGATTGGGATAGAACAAAATTTACTCTAGATGATGATATGTACGAATCTGTAATTAAAGCCTTTGAAATTCTTCACAATAAAGGACTAATTTACAGGGGTCATCGTATGATAAACTGGGATCCTGAAGCAAAAACTACTGTTTCAGATGAAGAAGTAAATTACATCGAAGAGGATTCTAGTTTATACTATATAAGATATCTAATAGAGGACTCAGACATTGATCTAGAAATTGCCACTACAAGACCTGAAACAATATTTGGTGATACAGCAATCTGTGTTAATCCTAATGATGTTAGGTATAAAGAGATTATTGGTAAAAATGCAATTGTACCAATTTGTAATAGAAAAGTACCTATAATTTCTGACACTTATGTAGATTTAGAGTTTGGTACGGGATGCCTAAAGGTTACTCCTGCACATGATATCAATGATTACAATCTTAGTATTAAACATAATCTTGAGACGATCGATATTTTTAATGAAGATGCAATTCTTAATAGTCATGGTATGCATTATGCTGGTAAGGATAGGTTTGTAGTTAGAGAGGAAATTGAAGCTGAGCTTAACAAAAACAATATTTTGATTAAAAAAGAAAATTACACACATAATATTGGTAGATCAGAGAGAACAAATGCAGTAGTTGAGCCAAGATTATCTAAACAGTGGTTTCTGAAAATGAATGATATTAGTAAACCTGCAATTGATAATGTTTTAAAAGATGAAAACATCAAGTTCTTTCCAAGTAAGTTTAAATCAACATATAAATATTGGCTTGAAAATATTAAGGACTGGAATATATCAAGACAATTATCTTGGGGTCATCAAATACCTGTTTTTTATTATGGTAATAATGAAGACTATGTAGTTGCTATAAATAAAGAAGAGGCATTACGAAAATTAAATAATGATAAGACTCAAAAAAAATATATAGAAGATGATTTAACTCAAGATAATGATGTTTTAGATACTTGGTTTTCTTCATGGCTTTGGCCAATCTCAGTATTTGACGGTATAAGGAATCCAGATAATGATGAAATCAAATATTATTATCCAACTCAAGATTTAGTTACAGGACCAGATATTATATTTTTTTGGGTAGCTAGGATGATAATTTCAGGCTATGAGTTTAGAAATGAAAAACCATTTTCAAATGTATATTTCACGGGGATTGTTAGAGACAAATTACGAAGAAAAATGTCTAAACAATTAGGTAATTCTCCTGATGCAATTAAACTTATTGAGGAATATGGTGCTGATTCTGTAAGAGTTGGATTAATGCTGAGTTCTGCAGCTGGGAATGACTTGTTATTTGATGAGTCTTTGTGTCAGCAAGGGAAAAATTTTGCGAATAAACTATGGAATGCCTTAAAACTAATTAATGGATGGGAAATTGATGAAAAAAAGCCTCAGCCAATCGAAAATAAATTATCATTAGAATGGTACAATAACAAATTTAACAGCACTTTAGAATTGATTGATAAAAACTTTGATAACTATAGAATATCTGATGTTTTAATGTCATCATATAAATTAATATGGGATGATTTCTGCTCGTGGTTATTAGAGATATTAAAACCGGGTTATGAAGATAAAATCGATAAAAAGTCAAAGATTGAATTAATAAAGTTGTTTGAGAAAAATCTTAAAATACTTCACCCATTTATGCCTTTTCTTACTGAAGAGATTTATCATAACATTGCCAAAAATAACACAAATGCTCTAACAACATCTTCTTGGCCAAATAAAGAAAATTTTAATATTTCAATTGTACTAGAATTTGAAATTACGAAAGAGATTATTTCATACATAAGAAACTACAGAAAAGAAAAAAATATTTCATTTAAAACACCTTTAGGTTTATATTATTTACCAAACGGCCATCAATTAAAAAATATTGAGATAATTAAAAAAATTGCAATAATTGATGAACTTGAGGAATCAACCAAAGAAAACTTTGATATCGTTACATCATTCGTAATAAAAAAATTTGAATTTTTTATTCCATTGAAAGAGGGTTTTGATAAGGTTGAGGAAATTAATAAGTTAAGGAAAGAGTTGGATTATAATAAAGGTTTTTTAGAATCTGTTGAAAACAAATTAAACAATGAAAATTTTTTAAATAATGCACCTAGAAATATAATTGAAAAGGAAAAACAAAAAATTAAGGATACAAAACAGAAAATAGATTCTATAAATAAGTCAATTGCTGAGCTTAGTTAATTATGCAATAATAGTTATTCCCCCTTTTACTTTATCACCAACTTTCACTTTTAATTCTGAATCTTTCGATAAAAAAAGATCAACTCTGGAACCAAACTTTATAAATCCAGAATCATCACCTTGTTCTACATTTGAATTAACTTCTGCATAGTTAACAATCCTTCTAGCTACAGCACCAGCTATTTGTCGATACATTACTTCACCAAATTTTTTATTTTCAATAACAACAGTACTTCTTTCATTTTTCTCAGAAGATTTAGGGTGCCATGCAAAAAGATATTTCCCCTTATGATATTTGCTATATAATATTCTACCAGAGACAGGATATCTATTTACATGAATATTCAAAGGAGATAAAAATATAGAGATTTTAAGTCTATTATCATTAAAAAACTCCAATTCATTTACTTTTTCAATAGATACAATTTTTCCATCTGCAGGACTTAATATTATCCCTGGATCTTTTATAATATTTCTTTTGGGATTTCTAAAAAACCATAGTATAAATACAAAAAATATGAGTAATAAAACTTGTAAAATTAATTTTATAGTTGATAAATTATTTAGTAAAACCTCAAGTATTATAACATTTGCTGTAATAACAAGGAAAAATAATACTATCAGACTAGATCCCTCTTTATGGAACATTATATTAACGTTATTAACAAAGATATATAAGAGACACCTAATGCACTATCAAGCCTGTCAAGGATTCCTCCGTGACCAGGTAAAACGCTTCCACTATCTTTTACACTAGCCATTCTTTTTAGTTTAGACTGAAAAATATCACCTAAAAGGCCAAAAATTGGAATAAAGATTCCCAATAAAATTGTTTTCCAGTAAGGATAAACTTCTTGAATATATTCAAATGAAAAAATGCTAAAAATCAAAGAGCATAAAAATCCACCAATAAATCCTTCCCAGGTTTTATTCGGTGATACAATGATTTTCATTTTATTTTTTCCAAAATAAGATCCAAAGAAGTAAGACATTGTATCACTTACCCATATTAAAATAAATATAAACAGAATTGGAAATGGAGCATATGAATCACTAAAATAGAAAGGGATTAACATTAAATTAATCATAGATAAAATGATATACAATTGAGGTATTGGGTAATAATAATTTGAATTTGTTAATCTTACTCTATTCCATAGTAGGTGCGATTCATAGGTAGCTAAAAGAGTCAAAATAAAAAATAAAATAATAAAACTTTTACTATTATAAAGTATCGATCCGGTAACTAAAGAGATATAAATTATGCCTGTAATTAACCTAGGAATAAAATTAATCATCACTTAATATTAGATATATATCTTTTGCACTATTACCGTAAGTTAGAAAATTATCTTCATTATATTTATTCTTGACATTAATTGTTGTAATGTTTGAAGGAAAATTAGCTTTATATTTATTTTTTAGTTTTGTCATCCCTTCACTTACATCGGATACAAATTGATTAGATTTTGCCAGAATAATTACAACTGAGGGTAAGTCTTCTATTTTATTACTCTTAATTTGTTTGTTACATATTAATATTCGACCAGTATTTGATAACAGGTATTCACATTCTGTCACTAAAGCTTTAACATTTTCATTATCTATTTTTCTAATAGACCTTATTTTAAGATTTTTTGATATTATAGGATCAAGAGAGCAAACATTTTCTGAATCCCATTGATTTTCAGCAATAATTTTTTCAAATATCTCTTTAGTTGAATTTATTTCATCAATAAATATAAATCTACCTCCAGATTCAGTAAAGTTTTTTGCAAAAATTAAGTCGTGTGAATCATCTTTCTGAGGTATTGATTTATCATCATATGATTGATTATTTTTTTTACTTTTAAAAAAATCCCAAAATCCCAAAGCCCCTATTCTTTAACTTTTTTTATTAACTTTTCTTTAGAGTATGGTCTTTCACCAAGAATTTTAACGAGGTCTTCCTTGAAGATAACTTCCTTCTCAAGAAGTCTTGAAGCTAGAGCTGACAATTTAGTTTTATTCTTTTTAAGTATGTCACATGCTCTTTTGTATTGCTTTTCTATAATCACCGATATTTCTTCATCAATTTTCTTTGCTGTTTCCTCAGAATAAGGTTTTGTAAAATTATAATCAGTTTGTCCACTAGAGTCATAGTATGTAATATTACCAATCTTATCATTTAGACCATAAACAGAGACAATTGCTCTAGCTTGCTTAGTGACTTTTTCCAAGTCACTCAATGCTCCCGTTGATATTTTGTTAAACATAATTTTTTCAGCAGCTCTGCCTCCTAAGGTTGCACACATCTCATCTAACATTTGTTCAGTTCTTACAATCATTCTTTCTTCTGGAAGATACCAAGCAGCACCCAAAGATTGTCCTCGAGGTACAATAGTAACTTTTACTAAGGGAGCAGCATGCTCTAGAAGCCAACTAACTATTGCATGTCCAGCTTCATGAAATGCAATTGTATTCTTTTCTTCTTTAGTAATAATTTTATTTTTCTTTTCAAGTCCACCCACAATTCTGTCTACAGCATCTAAAAAGTCCTGTTTACCAACAGATTTTTTATTATTTCTGGCAGCAATTAGAGCAGCTTCATTGCATACGTTCGCAATATCAGCTCCAGAAAAACCAGGTGTTTGCTTAGCTAAGAACTCTACATCTAATGCACTACTTTTCTTGAGAGGTTTTAAATGTACTTTAAATATTTCCCTTCTCTCGTTAAGATCAGGTAAATCAACAAAAATTTGCCTATCAAATCTACCAGCCCTCATTAGTGCCTTATCAAGTACATCTGCTCTGTTTGTTGCCGCAACAACAATTACGTTAGTGTCAGTTCCAAATCCATCCATTTCTGTTAATAACTGATTTAATGTGTTTTCTCTCTCATCATTAGAACCAGTTATATTACTTCTGCCTCTTGCTCTTCCGATTGCATCAATTTCATCAATAAATATTATTGATGGTGATTTATCCTTTGCTTGTTTGAATAAATCTCTAACTCTTGAAGCACCAACTCCTACAAACATTTCAACAAAATCAGATCCAGACAATGAAAAAAATGGAACCTTAGCTTCACCAGCAACTGCCTTTGCTAATAGTGTTTTACCGGTACCTGGTGCACCTACTAACAGAGCTCCTTTTGGAATTTTTCCACCTAAAACAGTATATTTTTTGGGACTTTTAAGAAAATCGACTATTTCTTGAACTTCTTCTTTGGCTCCCTCTAAACCAGCTACATCTTTAAATGTAACTTTAACTTCTGTATTTTGATCAAACAATTTAGCTTTTGACTTACCTATGTTAAAGATTTGTCCACCTGCTCCCCCAGTTCCTCCTGACATCCTTCTCATTAAAAATATCCAAATACCAATTATTATAATTATGGGAAGGAAGCCCAATAAAACATCCAACCATCTATTTTCCATAGTAATGAACTCAACAGAAAAGTTAAGACCCTCTAAATCTCTTATATCTTGAATTTTTGTTTCAAATAATTCAGGAGTCCCTATTTCAAACTGATAATGAGGTCCTGAAATATTTTCTTGGCCTAAAAAGTTTTTAGACTTAACCCTTCGATGAATATCTTTTTCAAGTGCATTTTCATTGAGTGTAATTCTTGCATATCTCTGATTAATTATAGCAACTTTCTCAACATCTCCAGACCTAAGAAAATTTTCAAAAGATGAAATATCAGTTTGTTGAGTGTTTTGGATATTACTGTCACCTCCCAAAAGGCCTATGCTTATAATAAAGAATACTATAGATGCATAGAACCAATAGATATTAATTTTCGGTTTGTTATTTTTATTCTTATTAGCCATTAATTACGCTTTTAATTCAACATTAATAAATTTTGCATCACCCCATAGATTTTCTATATCATAAAATTCCCTGATTTCGCTTTGGAAAATATGTACAACAACATCAACATAGTCGATTAAAACCCATTCTTGATTTTCAATACCTTCCATACTAAACGGTTTTTCTTTCAACTTTTTACTAACATTTTTTCTAACTGAGTTTGCTATTGCAGCGACATGCGTATTGGATGTACCAGTACACAAAATGAAAAATTTACAAACAGTATTTGAAATTTTACTTAAATCCATGATGTTTAATTCTATTCCTTTAACATCTTCGATACCAAATATTATTTCATTAATTAAGTTTGTTTCCTCTGATTTAAATTTTATCATTTATATTTTTTTTTCAAATTTATTACTTTTATAAACATGTCTGCATCTAAGATAATCAAAGTTAATGCCACTAGGTCAACAAATGACAAAGTGAAGATGTTAATTAAATCAAAAAAAATTTTAAGTGGTGATATAATTGTTGCAAAATATCAATACAAGGGTAGAGGGCAATTAATGAATAAGTGGCATTCAAGTTATGGCAAAAACCTTCTATGTTCTATATTATATAAGCCTTTAGATGTAAATATAGATAGAACATTTTGCATTAACCAAGCAGTTAGTCTTGCAGTATTGAAAACTATAAGAAAATTTAATAATCAAACATCTTTAATAAAATGGCCCAACGACATTTTGTCAGTTAATAAAAAAATAGCTGGAATATTAATTGAGAATTCATTGAACTCAAATAAAATAACTCATTCTATTATCGGTATAGGCATAAATATCAATCAAGTATTTTTTAAAAGTTTACCAAAAGCAACGTCAATTAAAAAAATCTCAAATAAAAATATTGTTATAGATAGAGTATTATATGAGTTGATTGATAATTACAAATATTATTTTAATAGAATCAATGAAATTAAATATATAAATGATAAGTATAATCAAAACATATTTGGTAAAGAAGGATGTAGATTTGTTATTAAAGGCAAAGAGTACAAAGGAAAAATAATAAGTATATCTAACACAGGAATTATAAAATTTAAAACTGATTCAAAAGAAATTGAAGATTGCGATTCAAGAAAGATAAAACTTCTTTATGATTAACTCCAATTTTCAGGATCCTCTCTCCATTTTTTTAATCTAGATATTTCCTCATATTCAAGATCACCATTTTGTTCTATAATATCAATTAAGGTATTATAGTCTGCTAGTGAGTTAATAGTGACTTTTTTATCAATGAATTTTTTATTTGCAAAATCAAAATTATATGAGAAAATCGATAACATGCCCATAACATTTAATCCTTCTGATTTAAGAGCATTTATTGCATTTATACTACTTTTACCAGTGCTTATCAAATCCTCTATAACTACTACATTAGATTCAACTTTTATATTTCCTTCAATTTGATTCTTTAACCCATGACCCTTTGGTTCAGGTCTAACATATGCATATGGAACATTAAGTCTTTCAGAAACCATTGCTCCAACGGCAATAGCTCCTGTGGCCACACCTGCTACAGATATATCATTGCCATATCTATTTTTAATAACATGGCTCATACTATTAGCTATAAATTCTCTAATTCTTGGATACGAAAGAACTAATCGGTTATCGCAATAGATAGGAGATTTTATGCCACTTGTCCATGTGAAAGGATTTTTGGTATTTAATTTAATTGCATTAATTTGTGTTAGATAATTTATTGTTTGCTCTGCAACTTTTTTGTCTAATACCATTATTACAAATGTATAAAGTTTTTTTCAACCAAAAGCCTTTGATTCTTACAAACAAAATTCAAAATTTCTCTGATAATGAACCACTTCTTTTTTTAAAATATACTAGTGTAGCTCAAATTATCAGTGCATTAAAATCATCAAAAAATAGAAAAGTATTTTTATATCATAAAAACATTGATAAACTATGGAGATCATTTAAAAAAAAATTTCCTGTTGTAGAGGCTGCTGGTGGATTAGTTGAAAGAACAGATAACAAACTACTATTTATTTTTAGAAATAATAAATGGGATCTTCCAAAGGGAGGGGTTGAAAAAAAGGAACTTATAATTGAGGCAGCTCAAAGAGAAGTTAGAGAAGAGACTGGAGTATTAGACCTAATAGTTAAAAACCAATTATCTGAGACATTTCATATTTTTAAAAAAGGTAACAGATATAGGCTAAAGAAAACATATTGGTTTAAGATGACAACATCATATATGGGTAAAACTAAGCCTCAAATTGAGGAAGGCATATTAAAAACAAAATGGGTATCAAAAGAAAAAATTGATGAAATATTAGACAATGCTTTTGAAAATATTAGAATAATTGTTTTGGATGTATTAAAAAGTGATACCCTCTGGAATAAATAATTTATAGTCACCATTATTTCTAATTAGATCGCGTACAATACTACTACTAATAAATGATTTTTCTGGCGATGTTAAAAAAAATACAGTATCTACATCAGTCATTTCCCTGTTAGTTAGAGCAATGCTTTTTTCAAACTCAAAATCTGCAAGATTCCTGATACCTCTAATCAAAAAATCAGTATTATTTTTTTTACAAAAATCAACAGTTAAACCATCATATGACTCAATTTTAATAGTATCAAAGTTCACAAATGTTTGTTTTACAAATTCTACCCTTTTTTCTTTAGGAAACATATATCTTTTGTTCTTATTATCTCCAACTGCGATAATAATTTCCTCAAAGACATTCATGCTTCTTGTTATAATATCTACATGACCAATTGTGATTGGATCAAATGAACCTGGAAAAACAGCTTTTTTCATAATTTAAAATTAAAAATAATTTATAGAATATATTCAACATGATTATTAATTAACTCTTTGACCGATAAACCAAAAGCTTCTATTTGCTGAGGAATAATACTCTGTTTTGTGAATCCAGGAATTGTATTTGTTTCAAGTAAATGAGGGGTTCCATCAACAATTATAAATTCTGATCTAGTAAACCCTTTTAATTTAATATTATCATAGATTTTATTTATGTATTTATGTATTAAAATTTTCTCTTCAATTGATATATTACCTGGAGTAATTTCTTTAGATTGTCCTAAATATTTAGCCCCATAATCAAAAAGTTCGTTTTCACTTATAATCTCAGTTACTGGAAGAATAATTCTCTTACCGTTTGTTTCAATTACTCCAACTGAAACTTCCTGACCATCAAGAAAATCCTCTATTAAAACCTCGTCACTTTCTTTAAATGCAATTTTAATTTTTTCCTCAAGCTCATTAATATTATTGACCTTTGAAACACCAATACTACTTCCACCTTTATTCGGTTTAACTATACATGGTATATTAATTTTATTTTTAATCTTGGATAAATCTGAAAATATTTCAGTAGTCAATAAAATTTGTTTTGAACAAGGTATATCGAGTTTATTTACAAACTCAATATATTTATTTTTATCAAAAGTTAAATTTGATACGAAACTATCACAACCAGTTTGAGGGATATTCTTTTTTTCGAGGATTTTAGCTAAATCACCATTTTCACCAGGTTCCCCATGAATAATATTAAAAATTCCATCTAATTTAATTGTCTTGCCGTTTATAGAAAATGAAAAATCATCATAATCAAAATCATACATTTTATTTTTAAAGTTGACATAATTTGACTCTTCTGATATGCAAATCTTTATTACATTAAATTTTGGATTATCTTTGAGATTATTATATATGAACTTTCCACTTTTGACAGAAACCTCATACTCTGAAGAAAATCCACCAAAAACAACAGCAATATTTTTCATAATATTTTCAAATGTAAGTCATTATATTAAAAGACGATTATGTCTTAGTATATTTACACTAAATTAGGAATGAAAATTTTAAATCACTTTAAAAGTAACTCTTTATTGAAGCACTTATTGTTGATGCTTATGATCTCTTTTTTAGTATTCTTTTTAGTCTATAATTATCTTAAATTATATACTAAACATAATAGCTATGTTAAGGTTCCTAATCTATCGGGAAAGAATCTTGATGAAGCAATTAGTATACTTAATAATAATAAATTAAAATATGAAGTTTTGGACTCATCTAAGTTTTTTATTGATATTCCTAGCTATTCTATTATATCTCAGATACCTGAAGAATCAGAGTTTGTAAAAAAAAACAGAAAGATTTATTTAAATGTTAATCCCAAAAATTTTCAAAAAGTTTCTCTTCCAAATGTGATTCAAATAACAAAAAGAAATGCAGAGTCAATCCTTACTGCACTTGGTTTTAAAGTTAAAGATTTCAGTTATATCGACAATATTGGTAAAGATATGGTCTTAGATGTTTTGTATCAGGGTGAAAAAATATTACCTGGACAAAAAATTCCAATGAATTCGGAAATTGATTTAATTCTTGGTAATGGAGAGAGATAATATTGAAGATTATGGCTTTGAACAAAACCTTCATGAGCATTTTGCTTTTAAAATTGATTCTGGACAGGAACCCATAAGGATAGATAAATTTTTAATGAATAGAATTGAAAATGCAACTAGAAATAAAATACAAAAAGCTGCAAAAGAAGGATCTATTAGAGTAAATGATAAAATTGTTAAATCCAGTTACAAAGTGAAAAAGAATGACAAAATAAGAATTCTTTTTACTCATCCACCTTACGAAAATCTTTTAAATCCTGAAAATATACCTCTAAATATTGTATATGAAGATGTATATATTATAGTAATTAATAAAGAAAGCGGAATGGTTGTTCATCCAGGGCATGGCAATTACTCAGGTACTCTAATAAATGCATTATTGTACCACTTTGATAATCTTCCCAATAATTCATCAAACAGACCAGGATTAGTTCACAGGATTGACAAAGACACATCTGGTCTTCTTGTAATTGCAAAAACTGAAATATCTATGACATTGCTTGCAAGGCAATTTTTTAAAAAAAGTATTGATAGAGAATATTATGCTTTAGTTTGGGGAGATGTAAAAGATGATGAAGGTCAAATTAATGCTCCAATAGGAAGGAATCCCAAAAATAGACTCCAGATGATTGTTTACGAAGATATTGATGGTGGAAAAGATGCAATTACAAATTACAAAGTAATTGAAAGGTTTGGTTATGTAACACTGGTAAGTTGTAAGCTCAAGACAGGAAGAACACATCAAATTAGAGTTCATATGAAGCATATCGGCCATACATTATTTAATGACAATAGATACGGTGGAGATAAAATTTTAAAAGGAACTGTATATACAAAATATAAACAGTTTGTTGATAATTGTTTCAATCTTCTACCAAGGCAGGCACTTCATGCAAAGACAATCGGTTTTATTCATCCAAAAACAAATAAAAAAATATCATTTAATTCTAAAATTCCTGAAGACATGGATTTAGTAATTAATAAATGGAGACTTTATTCTAAACATAAAAATTTATAAATTTGAAAAAAAAAATGAAAATTCTTATCTCACCTGCTAAATCTTTAGATTTTGATAATAAAATTAAACAAACCATAAACTCTAAACCCTTATTTGCTGACAAAGCTCAAAAAATTAATGATGTAATCAAAGAGTTATCTGTACCCGAACTCTCAGAACTTTTAAGCATTTCGCCCAAACTAAGTGAAATAAATTGGTCACGCAATCAAGACTTTCAAAAAAATATCTCCATAGAAAAAGAGGCATTATTTGCTTTTAATGGTGACGTTTATGAAGGAATAAATGCTGAAACAATTAGAGTTGAAAGTTATAAAAAACTTCAAGAATCATTAAGAATTTTATCAGGTTTATATGGAATCTTAAAACCATTTGATAAGATTAAAGCATATAGACTTGAAATGGGAACCAAAATATCAATCAATGGCTCAAAAAATTTATATGAATTTTGGAAACAAAATGTAACTAAATCATTGCTTGAGGAGATAAATGATGATGATCTTATAATTAATCTCGCGAGTAATGAATATTTTTCTGTAATTGATAAATCATTAATTAAAAATCCTATTATCACTCCTCAGTTCAAGGATTTTAAAAATGGTAAACTTAAAATTATTTCATTTTATGCTAAAAAGGCAAGAGGATTAATGACTAGATTCTTAATTGATAATGATATAAAAACTTTATCTGATATTGAAAGTTTCAATTCTTCAGGATACTCATATAGTAAAGATGAAACAATTAATAACCTAGAACCAGTTTTTATTAGATAATTATGTAAACTCTATATTTAACTTATAATTGATTTATTTGTAATTTTAAATCAATCAAAAGTTGATGTTACAAAAAATATTTTTTTTTCTTATTGTTGTTCAGTTTAGTTTTTCTCAAGAAAGAGAGCTTATTCAAGGAAAGGTTATATACAGAAACATAAATGTTCCGGCTGCAAATGTTATTAATAACACCTCTCAGTCATCTACAATAACTAATGATGAAGGAGAGTTTCAGATATATGCTATGCAAGGTGACGAAATAATTTTTTCCTCAGTTCAATATATTATTAGGACAGTAAGGGTCAACGAAGAAATTTTAAAAAATAAAAGAATAATTGTACAAATAAATCAAAGAGTAAGAGAACTAGATGAGGTTGTTATAACTCCTGATGATACTGATAAGTTT
>CAJPUS010000047.1 GCA_905380995.1 uncultured Flavobacteriaceae bacterium | reverse complement strand
AAGATATGTTTTTGGATATTGCTCAAGTCTATAATATGCTAACAGAGTTCTAGCATCAGAGGGAGAATTTTCATTAATCACAGTATTAGCATTTGATCTAATTGGAAGCATTAGCCAAGATGAGAATCCAATAAATATAAATAGGATACATAATATTAGTGTATTAGCCTGAACCATCCCTTTTAACTTAGTGTAACCAAGAGATTTATAAAAGAAGATTACTATAAAAAAAGCTGCAATAATTGTCCCAGAGTTGAACGGCAATCCAATTGAGTTTACAAAAAATACTTCTAGTTGACCAAATAGAGATAGGGTAGAGGGAAGTAAAAGTTTAAAAATAAATAGTAGTATTGAGACTGATATTATGTTTGCTAAAACAAAATTTTTAATTGTTATTTTTTTATACTTTTTAAAGAAATAAATCATCCCTATTGCTGGAATAGTAAGTATTGCCATGAAATGAACTCCAAATGAAAGGCCAATTAAAAAACAGATTAGTAACAACCATTTATCACCTCTTTTTTTATTAAAATCTTTTTCCCATCTAAGCCCACACCAAAATGTAGTAGATAAAAAAAGCATTGCAAGTGCATATACTTCCGTCTCAACAGCATTGAACCAGAAGCTATCAGAGAATGTAAATGCTAATGCACCAATTGATGAACTTAGAAAAATATTTGTGTCATTTGTAAAATTATTTTTCTTAGATATTTTTTTAAGAAGTAATGTAGTTGACCAAAAAAGAAAAAGTATTACAAATGCACTAGATACGACAGACAGAAAGTTTACAGCAATAGCAATAGACTCATTATTTGTGGCAAACATTGAGAAAATTGCACCCATCATCTGAAAAAATGGAGCCCCTGGTGGATGACCCACTTGCAGCTTTGCTGAAGTTGAAATATATTCACCTGCATCCCAATAACTTGCAGTTGGTTCAACAGTTAGTCCATAGGTAACTAGGGCAACTGAAAATAGCAGCCATCCAATTATATTATTGATTTTTCGAAACTTTGTTTCGGACATATTAGCCAAAAATTAATAACAACTATTTATGACTATTTTAAAACACTAAAATAATCTAATTCAAGCTTTTTGAAGCTTGAATTAAAATTAGGAATATCCTCTGACATAATTTTGTCATACTTTGTTAATTGTGCGTTTACTTTATCAATTAATTCATTTTTAACTTTAACATCTTGAATTGTTGGACCAAAATCACCACCACTAAATGCAGAGTTTAAATTCCCTAAATTATTAGTAAGCTTAACTCCGTAATTAAGTGGGTCTTGATTACTCTGATTTTTTGTTTGATATAGTTCATTTTCAATTTTATCTATTGATTCTATAATAGTCACTGATTCCTCAATCAAATCTTTTGCAGAATTATTATCAGCATAATCTGATTGAAACTTTTCAAGATCTGTCTTCATATTTCTAATGTTCTCAATAGCTTTATGTGCTTTATCAACAACACCGTTTACTTCATTTACAAATTCAAATTGCGCTTTAATGTCATCAATAGAACCTTCTGAGGTTGGATCTTTATGGATAATAAAGTCTTGAGTCATTTCAGTGTCATTGACTTTTAATTTTACAATGTAATCTCCAGGTACTGCTTTAGCTCCCGAAAAATCTGATCCCCACAAAACCATATTGTCTAGTTGTTTTGCTCCAGGATATTTCATGTTCCATACGAATGAATTACCACCATTTTTAACTTTCAATGAATTCTCTTTACTATTGTTTGAAAACTCCTTAATCAAAGACCCATCTGCTGAATGAATTGAAAGTTTAACCTGATCGTTTTCTTTATCATAATTTGGAATAAAATAATGAATAATTGCTCCATTTGGAAGATTTGTTCCAGCCGTCAAAGACTTTCTCCCTCCAACACCTCCCATTCTGTAAGAGTCCTTTGGTCTGTATAGTTTCACCTGATCTGTAGATGGAGTTAACTGATGAATTACAGTCAGGTCATCAATCATCCATATACTTCTTCCCTGAGTTGCCACAATTAAAGAATTGTCTTTAATTGTAAGATCTGTTATCGGAACAATTGGAAGATTTTTTTGAAATTTATTCCAACTATTTCCTTTGTCATACGAAATATACATTCCAGTCTCAGTTCCAGCATATAGTATGTTTTTATTTGATTTATCTGATCTTAAAACTCTAGTAAAATGTTCATCTTCAATTCCATCTGTTATAAGGTTCCAACTTTTTCCATAGTCAACAGTCATATATAGATATGGTGTAAAGTCACCAAGTTTATATCGAGTTCCAGCTATGTATGCTGTTCCTGAGTCAAACGAAGAGGCGTCAATACTATTTATCATCATCCAATCTGGCATTTTCTTTGGAGTTACATTTTCCCATGTTGTACCACCATCTTTTGTTAAATGAATTAATCCATCATCGCTCCCTACCCAAATAAGTCCCTCTTGAAGTGGAGATTCATCAACCGCAAAAATTGTTGCATAGTATTCGACACCAGTATTATCTTGAGTTATTGGACCACCTGAGGAGACAAGTTTTGATTTGTCATTTCGAGTTAAATCTGGACTAATTGTTTCCCAGCTATGTCCCTCGTCAGTTGATAGGTGAACATGATTTGAATAGGTATAAAGCTTTGATGAATCGTGCTTACTAAAAGCTATTGGAAAATTCCAGTTGAATCTATATTTCATAGCTTCAGCTCCCTCACCAAGAGTAGTAATTGGCCACACATTGATTATTCTTGATGTTTGTTTTTCATGATTTTTTCTTTCTAGAAAACCTAGATAACTTCCACCATAAACAATATCATTATTATTTGGATCAATAGCTATGTGACCAGATTCTCCACCTGCAGTAATTTCCCAGTCATTCTCATCTATACTGTATCCAAGGCTTCTGTGCATTACTCTCTGAGTTGAATTATCTTGTTGTGCAACATAAATTCTGTAAGGAAAAGAGTTGTCTGTTGTCACTCTGTAATACTGTGCAGTTGGTTGATTATGATACGTGCTCCATGTTTTTCCTTTATCATATGAAACTTGAGCACCTCCATCATCAGCAATAATTAGTCTATTGTTATCTTCAGGAGCAATCCAGAGATCATGATGATCTCCATGAGGGGCACGACGAGACTCAAAGGTTTTACCACCATCATCTGAGAAATGATAAGATACATTCATAACATAAACACCATCGATGTCTTGAGTATCAGCATATATCTTTGAATAATACCAAGCTCTTTGTCTAAGAGACCTGCTACTATTTGTATATCTCCAACTTTTACCACCATCATCAGATCTGTATACCCCACCCTTATCTTGATTCTCAACTATGGCCCATACTCTTTCAGAATTTACAGGGGACACAGTAACTCCAATTACACCAATTATACCTGTAGGAAAACCTGAGTTATTAGTAATTTTTGTCCAGCTCTCTCCACTGTCAATACTTTTCCAAAGATCTGATCCTTCACCACCACTACTTAAACTAGAGGGTGTTCTCTGTACTCGCCATGTTGACGCATAAAGCACTCTTGAATTATTTGGATCAAGCACGATTTCAAATGCACCAGATAAATCATTAGCATAAAGTACTTTTTTCCACGTGTTTCCTCCATCAATAGATTTATATACACCTCTATCATCAGTTGGTTTATACAAGTTTCCAAGTACAGCTGCATAAACAATATTATTATTGTTAGGGTCTATGACTATTCTTGGAATATGTCTTGAATTTGGAAGACCAGAGAAAGTCCATGTCTTTCCAGCATCCACACTTTTAAACACCCCATAACCTGATGAAACATTTCCTCTAATTGTTACCTCACCACCTCCAACATAGATTACATTTGGATCATTTTTAGCAATGGCAATAGAACCAATACTACCTCCAAAGTATCCGTCGGAAATATTCTCGTAGGTTTCGCCACCATCTTCAGTTTTCCAGACACCACCTCCTGTTGCACCAAAATAAAATAGTTTTGGATTATTAGGGACTCCAACAACTGCAGCAGAACGCCCACCTCTAAAAGGACCTATTTCTCTGTATTCGACAGATTCATGAAGTGACTGATCAAATGTTACTGAATTCTTTTTTGATTTTTTTTGAGAATAAAGACTTGTGTTTGTTGTTAAAACAGCAAGGCATAAAATCGTAAATAAGTTAAATATTTTTTTTATTTTCATAATTGATATATTTGCAAAACCAAAGTAAAAAAATATTTAAATATTATAAAACATATTTCGATTATACTTTAGTTACTTCATATGGATACCTACGCTAACATTTTACTGATAACAATACCAATTTTTCTTGTTTTGATTTTCATCGAAGTATCATATGGGGCTTGGAAAAATGATCTTAAACATTCATATATGGATACTATTTCTAGTTTAAGTTCAGGATTCACAAACTTAATGGTTGATATATTAGGTCTTGGTATAATTATATTCTCGTATCCTTTTTTTTATGAAAGACTAAAAATCATTGAGCTTGAAGAAAGCATTCTTCTCTATTTTATTGCATTTGTTTGTGTAGATTTTGCAAGTTATTGTCATCATAGGTTAAAACATTCAATAAATATATTTTGGAATATGCATGTCATACATCATAGCAGTGAAGAGTTTAATCTTGCATGTGCACTGAGACAGAGTATAACAAATAACCTTGGTATTGGTATCCTATTTTTAGTTCCAGCAGCTCTTTTAGGAGTGCCACCAAAAATGATTAGTATTCTTGGACCACTCCACCTTTTTGGTCAGTTTTGGTACCACACAAGACATATTGGAAAGCTTGGTTGGCTTGAATATATTTTTGTGACTCCATCTCAGCATAGAGTCCATCATGCAATAAACAGAGAATATATTGATAAGAATCTAGCTGCAATTTTCTGTATTTGGGATAGAGCATTTGGAACATTTCAAGAAGAGCTAGATGATGTGCCATGCGTATATGGAACATTAAAACCTGTAAGAACTTGGAATCCTATTTTAATAAACTTCCAACATTTATGGTTTCTGACACAGGATGCATGGTATACAAGCAGTATTAAAGATAAGCTAAAAATATGGTTTATGCCGACTGGCTGGAGACCAGAAGATGTAAAAGAAAAAATTCCTAGAATCAGAGTTGAGAATGTCTTCAATCAAGAAAAATATAAGTTTGAATACACTTTCATTCATAAAATTTTTGTTGGATTCCACTTCCTAACCTTAAATATCGTTCTGTTTATATTTTTGAGCTCATTTGCAGATTTATCATTTGCAGATAAAACAGGTTACTTCTTATTAATATTTTCTACAATATTCAGCTTTTCATCTGTAATGGATGGATATAAATGGTCAATAAGTTTTGAATTTACAAGAATAATATTGGGTATCTTAGTTTTGTGTTTTCAACAATACTTATTTCTAACATATAATCCATTAATATCAATTTTCCTTTTGTCCTATTTTACAGTTTCTGCCACTTTAAATTTGCTGATACTAAGATCAATTCCTGATCGTATTAATTAAGAAAGTTTACAAATTTATTTTTTTATTAAAAAAAAAATTAAATTTGCAGCTAATTGGCCTATGGTGTAACTGGCAACACGTCTGGTTTTGGTCCAGAAGAGTCTAGGTTCGACCCCTAGTAGGCCAACAATTTTATTATATCAATAATTTGTAATAAATTTGACTAGCATTTTGATATTTCAGAGGCGACATTATGTCCCTCTTTTTTTTTAAATAAAATTAAGCAAATGGAAAACATATCATTATTAGAGTCCTTTTCAGAGTTTAAAGATGAAAAGCTGATTGACAGAGTAACCTTAATGGTTATACTAGAAGAGGTATTTAGAAGTACTCTTACTAGAAAATTTGGAACAGATGAAAATTTCGATATTATAATCAACCCAGATAAAGGAGACCTTGAAATATGGAGGAATCGAATTGTTGTTAAAGATGGTGAAGTTGAAGATCCAAATGCTGAAATTGAGCTTAAGGAAGCAGTTAAAATTGAACCAGATTTTGAAGTTGGAGAAGAAGTTTCTGAAGAGTTTAAACTTATAGATTTGGGGAGAAGATCAATACAATCATTGAGACAGAATCTTGTATCTAAGGTTTTTGAGCACGATAGTAATAATACATTTAATCAATTTAAGGATAGAGTAGGAGAAATATTTACTGCTGAAGTTCATCATGTAAGAGCTAGAGAGGTGATCCTGTTAGATGATGATGGTAATGAATTAATAATGCCTAAAGATAAGCAAATACCAAAGGATTTTTTCAGAAAAGGAGATAATGTAAGAGGTGTTATTGAAAATGTCGAGCTTAGGGGAAACAAACCAAGAATAATTTTTTCAAGAACATCACCATTATTTTTGGAAAAATTATTTGAACAAGAAATCCCAGAAGTTTTTGATGGTTTAATTACTATAAAAAAAGCAGTAAGAATTCCAGGTGAAAAAGCTAAAGTTGCTGTTGACTCATATGATGATAGAATTGATCCAGTAGGGGCCTGCGTTGGAATGAAAGGGTCCAGAATTCACGGGATTGTAAGAGAATTAGGAAATGAAAATATAGATGTAATAAATTATACAAATAACAATCAGTTATTTGTTACAAGAGCATTAAGCCCAGCTAGAATAAACTCTTTAAATATTGATGAAGAAAAAAAAACAGTTCAGGTTTATTTAAATCCGGATGAAGTTTCAAGAGCTATCGGAAAAGGTGGGCATAACATTAGACTTGCAGGAAGATTAACAGGTTATGAAATAGATGTATATAGAGAAGGTGCTGAGGAAGATGTTGAACTTTCAGAATTTAAGGATGAAATTGACGCATGGGTTATTGAAGAATTTAGAAAAGTTGGACTTGATACAGCAAAGAGTGTTCTTGAGTTGAGTGAGGAAGATCTTGTTAAGAGAACTGATCTAGAAGAAGAGACTGTAGCAGATGTTTTAAAGATTCTAAAGGAAGAGTTTGAAGATTAAAAAATAAATATGTCATCACCAATAAGGTTAAATAAAGTACTTAAAGAGCTTAATATTTCTCTTGATAGAGCAATTGAGTTTCTAAGTTCAAAAAAAATTGAGATTGAACCAAGACCAACTTCAAAAATTGATCAAAATATATATGACCTTTTGCTTGATGAATTTCAAACTGATAAATCTGATAAAGACAAACTTGAAGAAATCAATATAAAGAAAAGAAAAGAATTAGAGGAGAAGCAGGCAGAGGAGAGACAGGAAGAAGAATCACAAAATCAACAGAATACCGAGTTTGAAACTGATAATGATAAGTCAATTTTAAGCAAAATCACAACAGATTTAGATAATAATGAAAATTTAAAAATTGATAAAACTGATGAACTGAATGACTCAACTAAAATTCAAACAAAATTTCAAAAGCTTTCTGGCTTAAAAAAGACGGGTGAAACAATTGACTTGGATTCTATTAATAAGAAAGAGGAGAAAGTAGAAGAGTCAAAAAAGAGAAGAAGAAAAAGGATTAGTAAAGATGTATCTCAACCTAAAGTTACATCTAACAAGATAAATAAGAATAAAAAACAAATTCTTAATACAAAAGTTGAACCTAGTGATGATGAAATCCAAAAACAAATTAGAGAGACTTTAGAAAAACTTCAAGGTAAATCTGCTAAATCTAAAGGTGCAAAATATAGAAAAGATAAAAGGGATTTAAGAAAAATTCAATCTGAAGAGGAAGAGGCATTGCTTCAAAAAGAGAGTAAGATTATCAAGATAACTGAGTTTATTACTGTTGGTGAGATAGCAACTTTAATGGATGTAACTACTAACGATATAATCTCTGCATGTATGACTTTAGGAATAATGGTTACAATGAATCAGAGATTGGATGCTGAAACACTATCTGTAGTTGCAGATGAGTTTGGTTATCAATTAGATTTTATCAAAACCGATATAGAGGAAAATAAAGATGAAATTGAAGAAAAAGATGATCCAAAGTCTTTGGAAGAAAGACCTCCAATTGTTACCGTAATGGGTCATGTAGATCATGGAAAAACTTCTCTTCTTGATTATATAAGAAACTCTGCTGTTACTAAAGATGAATCAGGCGGAATTACTCAGCATATCGGAGCCTACTCAGTTTTAGTTAACAGTTCAAAAAAAATAACGTTTTTAGATACGCCTGGACATGAAGCATTTACTGCAATGAGAGCAAGAGGAGCACAAATTACAGACATAGTTATTATAGTCATTGCAGCAGATGACAATATAATGCCACAGACAAAAGAGGCAATTAGCAATACTCAAGCAGGAGGTGTTCACATAATTTTTGCAATTAATAAAATTGATAAAGATGGTGCTAATCCTGATAAGGTTAAAGAGTCTCTTTCTTCAATGAACTTGGTTGTAGAGGACTGGGGTGGAAAGATACAATCACAAGACATTTCCGCTTTAAACGGAAAAGGGGTTGACTCTCTACTCGAAAAAATACTGCTTGAGGCAGAAATAATGGACTTGAAAGCTAATCCTAATAAAAAATCATCTGGCTCGGTATTGGATGCATACCTAGATAAAGGTAGAGGTTATGTCTCAACAATACTAGTTCAAAATGGTTCTCTTAACATAGGTGATTATGTGCTGGCAGGAAAAACAAGTGGAAAGGTTAAGGCAATGTTTGATGAAATTGGAAATTCTATAACAGTCGCTAAACCCTCTACTCCCGTATCTGTTCTTGGACTCGATGGTGCTCCTCAGGCTGGCGATCCATTCAAAGTTCTCGAAGATGAAAAAGAAGCTAAATTAATTGCTTCAAAAAGAACTCAGTTAGTTAGGGAGCAAAATGTTAGAACACAGAAACAATTAACACTTGATGAGATTGGTAGAAGAATTGCAATAGGTGATTTTAAAGAATTAAATGTTATTATTAAAGGTGATGTTGATGGCTCAGTAGAGGCATTAACTGATTCATTTGAAAATCTATCCACTGAGGAAATTCAAGTAAATATAATATTTAAAGGTGTTGGAGCTATTACAGAATCAGATGTATTATTAGCTTCTGCCTCTGAAGCTATTATAATTGGGTTTAATGTTAAACCAACTCTTAGTGCCAGAAAGCTCTCAGAAAAAGAACAAATTGATATAAGATTTTATTCAATTATATATGATGCAATTAATGATTTAAAAGATGCAATGGAGGGCATGTTATCTCTTGAGGTGACGGAGGAAAGTACTGGAGAGGCAGAAGTGAGAGAGACTTTTAAAATTTCAAAAATTGGAACTATCGCAGGATGCATGGTAACTTCTGGTAAGATTCTACGAAATTCAAATGTTAAAGTTGTAAGATCTGATGAAATTATTTTTGAAGGTAAATTACTTTCATTAAAAAGATTTAAAGATGATGTCAAAGAAGTTACTAAAGGATATGATTGTGGTATTCAAATTAATGACTTTAATAATTTAATTGAAGGAGATACTATAAAATGTTATCAGGAGGTCACAATTAAAAGAACATTATAAATCGGAAAGTTTAATAATAAAAGAGCTTGGATATATTTTTCTAATTTCTTCTAATTTCTGAGATGCAAGATTTAAGTCCTTGTACTCACCAATTCTTACTTTATAATTAGGAGTCTCAAATATTAAATTTGATTTGATATCATTATAGTTTTCTTTAAAATTTTCATGTATTGAATCTGCTTCTTCAAGACCCCCATAATATATTTGAATTGTATAGAAAGTTGATTCAAATATTCTTTTACTGTAATCTTTTCTAATTTCAAACAATTTCTTTGTTAGAGTATCATTATAATTAATGGTAACATCCTGAGCATTTAATGAGTTGTTGTAAAAACAAAGCATTGTGATAACGCATAAAAGTTTAAATTTTGACATAATTATTTATCAAATTTAATAAAATGACATAACTTGTTATTTAGAATGATTATAAATTAAATATTTGTTGATTTAAGAGTTTTTAAAATGACGTTTATGACGTAAATTTGTAGTCTTAAAAAAGTGTTTAAATTCACTTTATTATAATGGAAAGAAACTTTATCGCCCCCTACAAATGTTACACTTAAAAAGGATTCTTTTATTAATATTTATTATGCCTTCTTTTGGCCAATCTCAGGAGGCAGATATTCAGGCCGGTAAAGCTTTGTTTAATACAAATTGTGCAGCTTGTCATCAACTAAATAGAAAAGCTGTTGGTCCAGCTTTAAGAGGCGTATCCGAAAAGTATGACAGAGAATGGTTATACAAATGGATTAAAAATGGTACTCAGATGATAAAAGATGGTGATCCACAAGCTGTTGCGATCTGGGAAGAATATAATCGTGCGATCATGACAAATTATCCACAATTTTCAAATGAGCAAATTGATAATATTCTGGCATATACAGATTATACTCCCCCTCCACCAGCTGCTACAGTAACTGCATCAGTTCAAACTGTTAGTCAAGGTTCTGATATATCTGTGAATGTAATATTAGCAGTTGCTATTGTCATTTTTACAATCCTAATTGTGATGTTATTTTTAGTACAAAGAACATTAATTAAAATTGCCAATGCAAGTGGTGTAAAAATTGAAGCTGAACCTAAAAGAAAAATTAAACCTCTGTGGAAGACTATTGTAGAAAATCAATTTATTATGTTTTTACTTGTAATTGGATTTTTATTATCAAGTGCATACTTTACGTATGGGTATTTAATGCAAATTGGTATTGATCAGGGTTATGCACCAATTCAACCAATTCATTATTCACACAAAATTCATGCTGGGGCAAATCAAATTGAATGTAAGTATTGTCATTCCTCAGCAAGAGTTTCTAAGCATTCTGGAATACCATCTCTAAATGTATGTATGAATTGTCATGAGTATATTGGAGAATATAATGGTGAGGAGGATCTTGAAAATGGTTATACGAAGGATTTCTATACTAATGAAATTAAAAAGTTATACAATGCTGTTGGATGGGATGAGGAAAATCAAGTTTATACAGGGAACACGCAGCCTGTAAAATGGATAAGGATTCACAACCTTCCAGACTTTGTATATTTTAATCATGCTCAACATGCTCAAGTTGCACAAATTGAATGTCAAACATGTCATGGGCCTGTAGAGGAAATGGAAATAATGTATCAATACTCTCCTTTGACAATGGGTTGGTGTATTGACTGTCACAGAGAGAGTAATGTTGACAAGGATAATGAGTATTATCAAAAAGTTCATGAGGAATTATCAAAAAAATATGGCGTTGAACAACTTACTGTTGCTCAGCTTGGCGGTATTGAATGTGCTAAATGTCATTACTAGTTTAAAATGGAAAAGAAGAATATTTATTGGAAGGGTTTTGAGGAGCTAAACAAAAGCAGTGATATTGTTGAAAAGCTAGAACAAAATGAATTTGTTGATAAACTTCCTGTTGGCAAAGGAGATCAAAATGGTAATCCAAATAGAAGAGATTTTTTAAAATATGCTGGTTTTAGTACAGCTGCAGCGGCCATAGTCGGTTGTGAAGGACCAGTAATTAAATCTGTTCCATATGTGGTCCAGCCTGATAGAATTATTCCTGGGGTTGCAAATTATTATGCTACAACAATTGCAGATGGGTTTGACTTTAGTAGCATACTAGTTAAGACAAGGGAAGGTCGTCCAATTTTTATAAAAGGTAATAAAGATGCCAACTCAATGAATTGTACTAATGCTAGAATTAATGCATCTGTTTTATCCATGTATGATATTTACAGATTACAAGGGCCTAAAGTTTCAGGACAATATGTTAGTTGGAATGATTTTAACTTATCTGTTAAATCAGAGTTAGAAAGCCTTTCAAGTCAAAATAAAAAAGTTATATTACTCACACAATCATTCGCAAGTCCAACAACTGAAAAAATTATTTCGGAATTTATAGATAAGTATCCAAATATTCAACATGTTGTTTATGATTCTATTTCAAATAGTTCAGCTCTAGATGCATTTGAGAATTCATATGGTAAAAGAGCACTTGCTGATTATGATTTTTCATTATCGGAAACAATAATTTCAATTGATGCAGATTTTATGTCTGATTGGCAAGGTGGAAATTATTCCTCAGGCTGGTCTAAGAATCGAGTCCCAAATAAAGAAAATGAACACACTATGTCGTATCACCTGCAATTTGAATCAAACATGACCTTGACTGGTGCAAATGCTGATAATAGGGTAATGGCTAAACCAAGAGAGTTAAAACTTGTTCTTCAAAGTATTTATTTAGAGTTAACAAATCAGAGATATTTAGGACCAGCTTTAGGCCCATACCTTGATAAGCATATTAAACTAGCAGTTGAATCAATAAAAAAATCTGGAAAAAAGGCGGTTGTAATATCTGGTCTTGACGATGTAGATTCTCAAGAGACTGTCTTAATGATTAATGAATTTATTAAAAGTGATGCATTTGATATATCATCACCTAGATTAATTTACCAAGCTAGTGACTCTGATCTTCTCAACACAATTGATGAATTAAAATCTGGAAATATAAGTGGAATCATAACTGCAGGAGTTAATCCGGGGTATACTCTGCCTGGTGCTGATGAGTTTCTAGAGCTTGTGAATAAATTAGAGTTTTCGTTATGCTTTACAATGAAAGAAGATGAAACAGCAAATAGTTGTAAGTATTTAGCAGCTACTCCCCATTATCTTGAATCATGGGGAGATTTTGAATTTAAAACGGGACATTATTATTTAAGTCAACCCACAATAAAACCGCTTTTTGACACAAATCAGTTTCAAGATGTAATTCTAAGTCTTTCGGGATCTAGCAATAATTTTTATGATGAGATTAAAAGTAATTGGAGAACAAATATTTTAAAAGGAAAAACTTGGGGAAAATCTCTTCAAGATGGGTTTTATTATTCATATAAAAATACTGCTCCAAAAAGAATCAAAACTACTATAAGTCTAGATAACTTATCAACACAAAATACTGATGAATTAGAACTTATCCTTTACACAAAAGTTGGACTTGGGGATGGACAGCAATCTTCAAATCCATGGTTGCAAGAATTTCCAGACCCAATCACCAGAGTAACATGGGATAACTATCTCACTGTTTCATATAAAGATGCTGAAAGACTAGGACTTGAGAATTATAATGTATCAAATGGTGCTCTTAACGGGAGTTATGTAAATCTAAGCAATGATAAAAATAATATTAAAGTTCCTGTAATTATTCAGCCCGGTCAGACTCCCGGAACTGTTGGATTAGCGCTTGGTTATGGAAAAACCCAAGCAATGAGTGAGCAGATGAATGTAGGGGTTAATGCTTTTAAATTTTATAAGAATCTCAAGAAAAATCATAAATTAACTGTATCAAAAGTCAAAGGTGATCATGAATACGCATGCATACAATTGCACAATACAATGATGGGTAGAGATGAAATAATTAAAGAAACAACACTTAATGAATTTATTGAAGAAGACAAATCTGTATGGAATCCAACAGTTATGGTATCGAAGAATCATATTGAGACCAAAGTTACATCTAAAGAAGTTGACATATGGAGGGAATTCGATAGGTCTACTGGTCATCATTTTAATTTGTCAATTGACTTAAATAAATGTAACG
>CAJPUS010000046.1 GCA_905380995.1 uncultured Flavobacteriaceae bacterium | reverse complement strand
TCAATTGATTTTACTTCAGCAGAAATATCAAACTTATCTCTTTTGAAATCAATAATCCTATATCTTTTTTTGTGACCACCTCCTCTGTATTTACTGGTCATTTTACCATGATTATTTCTACCACCAGTTCTTTTCTTAGTAACTAATAACGACTTTTCAGGTTTATCAGTTGTAATAGCATCAAATCCATTAACAACTCTAAATCTTTGAGAGGGCGTGACAGGTTTTAATTTTTTTACTGGCATAATTATAAATTTGCAAAGAAGTCTATTCTATCTCCTTCTGATACTTTAACAATTGCTTTTTTGTATGAACCTTTTCTACTATTCTGAATACCACGTTTAGTATATCTAGTTCTAGATTCTGCACCATAAATCATAGTTCTAACTTTTTTAACTGAAACTCCATATGAAGTCTCAACTGCTTTTTTAATTTCAACCTTGTTTGCAGACTTAGAAACAATAAATGTGTATGAATTTCTCAATTCACTTTCGTTTGTTGCTTTTTCTGTTAATATTGGTTTAATAAGTATATCCATGATCTAATTTATTTCAAGGTTGATTCAATTCCTTCAACCGCACTCTCTAAAATTAAGATATTGTTAGCATCTGTAATCTCATAAGTGTTTAGTTCTGAGTTATTAATAACTTTTGAATTTCTTAAATTTCGTGAAGACAAATAAACATTACTATTTGTTTCACTTGTTACTAATAAAGTCTTTTTAGTTTCTAAGCCAAAAGCCTTTATAATCTTAATGAAGTCAGAAGTTTTTGGGCTTGAAAATTTAAAATCTTCTAAGATTAAGACTTCTTTATTTTTTAATTTATAAGCAAGTGCAGACTTTCTTGCTATTTTTTTTACTTTTTTATTTACTTTTTGATCGTAAGATCTTGGTCTGGGTCCAAATACTCTTCCGCCCCCTCTAAAAAGAGGGTTCTTAATACTTCCAGCTCTTGCAGTTCCAGTACCCTTTTGTTTTTTTATCTTTCTCGTACTACCTGCAATTTCAGCTCTCTCTTTTGCCTTGTGTAGACCTTTTCTATTATTAGCAAGATATTGTTTAACATCAAGATAAATTGCATGATCATTGGGTTCAATTCCAAAAACTGATTTATTTAACTTGACCTTTTTGTCAGTTTCTTTACCTTTTATGTTGTGTACTTTAAGCTCCATTACTTTTGAACAATTATATATGAATTATTGTGACCTGGGACACTTCCTCTAACAATTAAAATATTATCATCAGACATAACCTTTACTACTTTTAGATTAAGGACTTTTACCTTTGAGTTCCCTGTCTGACCACCCATTCTCATACCCTTGAAAACTCTTGATGGGCTAGAACCAGCTCCAATCGAACCAGGAGCTCTTAATCTGTTATGCTGACCATGAGTTGTATCTCCAACACCAGCAAATCCATGTCTCTTAACTACACCTTGAAACCCTTTACCTTTTGTTAGTCCTGAAATGTCAACATATTCTCCTTCCTCAAAGTGATCTACAGTGATTTTATCACCCAGTTTTAGATCGCCTTGAAAGCCTTTAAACTCAGCAAGTTTATTCATTGGTTTAGTTTTACTTTTCTTGAATTGGCCTTCATATGATTTTGTAATATTTTTTGTCTTTTCATCGAATCCTAATTGTAAAGATGAATATCCATCTTTGTCCTCAGTTTTTATCTGAGTTATAGTACAAGGACCTGCTTTTAAGATAGTACATGGTATGTTCTTTCCACTTTCATCGTAGATACTTGTCATTCCAACTTTTTTACCAATAATACCAGACATAATCTTTATACTTTAATTTCAACTTCAACTCCACTTGGAAGTTCTAATTTCATTAGCGCATCAACAGTTTTAGATGACGAGCTGTAGATATCTAGCAACCTTTTGTACGAGCATAATTTAAATTGCTCTCTAGATTTCTTATTAACATGAGGCGATCTAAGAACAGTAAAAATCTTTTTGTGAGTAGGCAAAGGAATAGGACCCGTAACAATTGCTCCTGTATTCTTAACAGTTTTTACAATCTTGTCCGCAGACTTATCAACTAAGTTGTAATCATAAGATTTTAATTTAATTCTAATTTTCTGACTCATATATTTTAATTTACTCTACTGTGTTTCCTTTAACTTCAGAAATAACAGTTTCTGAAATATTAGATGGAGTTTCTGCATAATGAGAGAATTCCATTGTTGATGTAGCTCTACCTGATGATAATGTCCTAAGAGAGGTTACATATCCAAACATTTCAGATAAAGGAACTTCACCTTTTACAACTTTAGCTCCCGCTCTATCATCCATTGAATTGACTTGACCTCTTCTTCTATTGAGATCTCCAACAATATCACCCATATTTTCTTCAGGAGTAATAACTTCTAGGTTCATTATTGGTTCCATTATAACAGCTTTAGCCTCTTTTGCAGCAGTTTTAAATGCGATTTTAGCAGCTAATTCAAATGATAATGAATCTGAATCAACTGGATGGAATGAGCCATCCTTGAGTGTTACTTTCATTGAATCAACTTCAAAACCAGCTAATGGACCATTTTTCATTGAATCTTTAAACCCTTTCTCAACGGATGGAATATATTCTCGAGGAATATTTCCACCTTTAATGAGGTTTATAAACTCAAGTCCAGCTTTACCCTTTTCTCCTGGTTCAATTGTAAATACAATATCTGCAAATTTACCTCTACCACCAGTTTGTTTTTTGTAAGTTTCTCTGTGATCAGCTGACTGAGTAAGTGATTCTTTATACTCAACTTGTGGTTGACCTTGATTAACTTCAACTTTAAATTCTCTTCTTAATCTATCAACAATAATATCAAGATGCAGTTCTCCCATACCTGATATTATAGTTTGTCCAGAAGCTTCATCAGTTTTAACTTGAAATGTAGGATCCTCTTCAGCAAGTTTTCCAAGAGCCATTCCAAGTTTATCAACATCAGCTTTTGTCTTTGGTTCAACTGCAACACCAATAACTGGATCAGGAAATACCATACTTTCCAGTACTATTGGGTTCTTCTCAGAGGATAAAGTATCACCCGTCTTTATATCTTTGAAACCAACAGCAGCACCAATATCACCAGCTTCGATAAATTCTATTGCATTTTGCTTGTTTGAGTGCATCTGATAAATTCTAGAAATTCTTTCTCTATTATCAGATCTATTATTTAGCACATATGATCCAGCATCTAACCTTCCAGAGTATACTCTAAAAAAAGCAAGTCTTCCTACATATGGATCTGTCGCAATTTTAAATGCGAGTGCTGAAAAAGGCTCAGTTACTTTTGGAAGTCTTGAAATTTCATCTTCAGAATTTGGTTTTGTACCCACAATAGCATCCTTATCTTCAGGAGATGGTAAATATCTACACACAGCATCTAACAAAAATTGAACGCCTTTATTTTTGAATGCAGATCCACAAATCATTGGAATGATGCTAATATCTTGGGTAGCAGCTCTTAAAGCATTGTGAACTTCATATTCTGTAATAGAATTGGGGTCTTCAAAATATTTTTCTAAAAGATTTTCATCATACTCGGCAACAGCTTCAATTAGTTCTCCACGAAGTCTATTAGCCTCAACTTTTAAATCATCTGGAATATCAACGATATCAAATGTAGATCCAAAATTATCATCATGCCATACAATTGCTTGATTCTTAACTAGATCAACAATACCTTTAAAATCTTCTTCATCACCAATATTTAAAACGATTGGAACTGCCTTAGAACCAAGTTTTTCGATAACTTGATTACATACACCAAGGAAATTAGAACCTTGCCTGTCCATCTTATTTACAAAACCTATCCTAGGTACTTTGTAATTATCAGCAAGTCTCCAATTAGTTTCAGATTGAGGCTCAACACCATCTACTGCTGAAAATAAAAAAACAAGTCCATCAAGAACTCTCAAAGATCTATTTACCTCAACTGTGAAATCAACGTGACCAGGAGTATCAATAATGTTAAAGTGATACGACATAGTATTATCAACAGATTTACCTTGATTGGTTGGAAAATTCCAATTACATGTTGTAGCAGCAGATGTTATAGTAATTCCTCTTTCTTGTTCTTGCTCCATCCAATCCATCGTAGCAGCTCCATCATGAACTTCACCAATTTTGTGACTTACTCCAGTGTAAAACAAGATTCTTTCTGTAGTAGTTGTTTTACCTGCATCAATGTGAGCAGCAATCCCAATGTTTCTTGTAAATTTTAGATCTCTTGACATAGAAGGTATTTTAAAATCTGAAGTGTGAGAAGGCTTTATTTGCTTCAGCCATTTTATGAGTATCAACTCTTTTCTTAACAGCTGCTCCTTCTTCTTTTGCTGCAGCAAGTATTTCTTGGGCTAATTTGACTGCCATGGACTTTTCATTTCTTTTTCTCGAAGAAGAAATCAACCATTTCATTGCAATTGAAATTTTTCTATCTGGTCTAATTGGAGAAGGTATTTGAAAAGTTGCACCTCCAACTCTTCTACTTCTTACCTCAACATGTGGCATTACATTAGAAAGAGCATCTTTCCACAATTCTAAGGAGGTTTTTTCGTCATCCTCTTTATTACTATCGACTATTTCGATAGCATCATAAAATACCTTATATGCAGTAGACTTTTTTCCCTGAAGCATAAGATTATTGACAAACCTTGTGACTAATTGATCGTTAAACTTTGGATCGGGCAATAGAGCTCTTTTCTTTGATTGTTTCTTTCTCATTTAGGGAATTATTTTTTTGGTTTTTTTCCTCCATATTTGGATCTTCTTTGAAGTCTCCCCTCTACACCAGCTGTATCTAGTGCTCCTCTTACAATGTGGTATCTAACACCGGGTAAGTCTTTTACTCTTCCACCTCTAACTAAAACGATAGAATGTTCTTGAAGATTGTGACCCTCACCTGGAATGTATGCATTTACCTCTTTTCCGTTTGTAAGTCTAACTCTTGCAACCTTTCTCATAGCTGAGTTTGGCTTCTTTGGAGTTGTAGTATAAACTCTAGTGCAAACTCCTCTTTTTTGAGGTGATTTATTTAGAGCAACAGACTTGCTCTTCTTTGTTGAAGAAGTCCTACCTTTTCTTACTAATTGCGATATTGTTGGCATACAATAATTATTAAATTCCTTATTAAAGCGTGCAAATTTAAAATTTTTTTTTGGTTATTGTATGTATAATTGCATGTTTTTTATAAAAAAACAATTATAAATTTTAACAAATTACCCCAGAGGCAATTAATTGTGAATTATCATATATTGCAAGGAATTGTCCTTTAGTTATAGCAGTTTGAAAATCTTCAAATTCGACAAATAAAAAATCATGATATTTACTAATAGAAATTTTTTGAAGTTTTTGCCTATATCTTATTCTAGCTCTAAGTTTTAAATCCTTTGTGTTTTCGAAATTATAATTATTATTTACCCAATTTATTTCTGAAAATTTTACCTTTAAAGCCTTCTTGTTTAAACCTGGGTGGTTTTTACCCTCTCCTACAATTATTTCATTAGTTTTAGTATTAGTTGATATAACAAATAGTGGCTCTTTATATCCACCTATAGCTATGCCTTTTCTTTGACCAATTGTGTAATAGTGAGCTCCATTGTGCCTTCCAATAATTTTTCCGTCTGATATAGAATAATCAATTTCATTAGTTAAGCTTAAAAGTCTTTCATTTTCGTCTTTAAAATTTATTTCTTTATCAAAAAGTTTAGAGTCACTTTGAATCTCTATCACATTACCTGTCTTTTTTTTTAGTTTTTGTTGAAGAAAATCTGGTAAACTGACCTTTCCAACAAAACATAAACCTTGAGAATCTTTTTTTTCAGCTGTTACTAAGTTATTTTTTTTTGCAATTTTTCTTACTTCTGTTTTTGTTAAATCTCCAATTGGAAAAATTATCTTATTCAAATGTTCTTGATTTAATTGACATAAGAAATATGATTGATCTTTTGTTTTATCTATTCCTGAGTGTAACTCATATTTAATTTTATTTTTGCTATCATACTTTGTTTTAATTCTTGAGTAATGACCAGTTGCCACATAATCTGCACCTAAAGAAAGGGCGATATCCATAAAAATATCAAATTTTATCTCTCTGTTACATAAAATATCTGGATTTGGTGTATTTCCTTTTGAGTATTCATCAAACATGTAATCTATAATTTTTTCTTTATAATCTTTACTTAAGTCAACAACCTGAAATGGAATATTTAGTTTTTCAGCAACTAACATTGCATCATTACTATCATCTAACCATGGACATTCTTCAGATATTGTAACACTTTTATCATCCCAATTTTTCATAAATAACCCAATAAGATCATATCCTTGATCTCTAAGTAAATAAGCAGCTACACTTGAATCAACCCCACCAGATAAGGCAACAACAACTTTAGTTTTTTTCATAAGAATTTATTTTTCTCTTCTTTTTTTTTGTTTCTCAGCCTCCTCTAAAGCTTTTTGAAGTCTAGCTCTGAAACCACTTACTTTAAGTGGTTTCTTTTTATTTTCCTCAATTTGAGTTAATATTTTAGTATCATCAATGATAAAGTTTTTGATAACTAACATTAAAACAATAGTGAGTATGTTTGAGATAAAGTAATATAAACTTAGTCCACTAGCATAATTATTGAAGAAAAATAACATCATTACAGGCATCATATACATTATAACTTTCATATTGACTCCCCCAGTTTGAGATGCAGGCATCATTTGTTGTCCAGTAGTCATTTTTGTGTAGAAAAAAATTGCAATAGATGCTAAAATTGGAAAAAGACTAACATGATCACCATAAAGAGGGATATAAAAACCAAAATCAAGAATTGAGTCATATGAAGAAAGGTCATCAGCCCACAAAAAACTTTTACCTCTTAAGCTAAATGCTGCAGGAAAAAAAACAAAAAGTGCAAAAAATATAGGCATTTGCAGAAATGCAGGTAAACATCCAGACATTGGATTGGCTCCTGATCTAGTGTAGAGATTCATAGTCTCTTGTTGCTTCTTCATTGGATCATCTTTAAACTTTTGATTAATTACTTCAAGTTCAGGTTTTAAAACTCTCATTTTAACTTGAGATTCATATGATTTGTATGTCAAAGGTGCTATTGCTACTTTCACAATTATTGTCATTAAGATTATTGATAATCCAAATGAAAAATAGTTTGTGAGAAATGAAAATAGTGGAAAGAAAATGAATCGATTTAACCATCCAAAAATTCCCCAACCAATTTGAACAGAATTTTCAATATTAAGATTATACTCTTTAAGAGTCTGATAATCAGTGGGACCATAATACATACTAAAGCTGAAATTGTAATCTGAATTAAGACTCAGTGGAACATTTACAAGGAACCTCTTTGTAAACTTATTATCCAAAGTTTCATTACTAGCTAAATCTTCAGAACTTATTTCGACATTGTTAACTTGATTTTTTAAAATAAGAATTGAACTAAAAAAATGTTCTCTAAAAGAAATCCAGTTTACATTGTTTATATTTTTGTTAGTCGAGCCTCCTACGGATAAATATGAATCTTTTTTTTCTTCAAACCCATATGCAAGTGCTGTATATCTATTTTCATAATCAATACTCTTTGAATTTCTAAAAGAGTCTCTTCCCCATATTAACTCAACATTTTCATAATTATTTGAACTATTTATATCATTTAGTTTAATGTCAAAATCTACAATACTAGAATCATTCTCTAATTTAAATGTCAAATCTAAAGATCTCTGCTCATCAATAATACCAGATAATATTACCTCTGATCCTGGTTTAATAATTTGGTATGTATAATTTAAATCAGCAGAGTTAATTACAGAATTTCTACCTAAGGGTATATTATAACTAAAAATGGACTTATTATCATCAACAAGATAAAGAGGCTCTTCATCATAATTTGAAAAATTTTTGAGCAATATTTTATTTATTTCCGCACCAACCGTACTAATTTCAAATAAAATATTTTCATTTTCAAGAATAATAATCTCTTCCTCAAATTTTTTATCAAATTTTATGTTATTTGAACTAGAATTTTCCGTTTTAGCAGAATTTGTATAAGTTTCTTCTTCTAAATTTTCAGCTTCACTCATTTGTTGGTTTTCAATCATACTTGATTGATTATCATAAAACCAAAACATCAAAATTGCTGATATTAGCAGAAACCCTATGAACTGTAAAGGATCAAATTTATTTTGTTCCATAATTATTTATTTAAATATTTTTTTAAACTAGCTTTTACAAAGTTTACAAAAATTGGATGAGGATTATAAACACTACTTTTGTATTCTGGATGAAATTGAACTCCAACAAACCATGGATGATCAATATTTTCAACTATTTCAACAAGTTTTGTATCAGGATTTGATCCTGCAATTATAAATTTATCATCAAAGATTCTATCTGAGTAGTTATTGTTAAATTCATATCTATGTCTATGTCTCTCTGAAATTAATTTTTTCTTATAAGATTTATAAGATTTTGTATTTTTTTTTATTTTACAATCCCAGGCTCCAAGTCTCATGGTTCCCCCTTTATTAATAATTTCTTTTTGTGATATCATTAAATCTATTACAGGATCTTTACATTTCTCAGAGATTTCTGTTGAGTTAGCATACCTCATCTTTTTAACATTTCTTGCATATTCTATTACAGCCATTTGCATTCCTAGACATATTCCAAGAAAAGGCACATTATTTACTCTGGCGTACTCGACAGCAAGAATTTTTCCATCAAGGCCTCTTTGTCCAAAACCTGGAGCAACAATAATACCATCTAATTGTCTTAAATTTTTTGAAATATTTTCCTTAGTTATATACTCAGAATGAATTGAATTTACATTAACCTTAGCTTCATTTTCAGCACCTGCATGAATAAGTGACTCTAAAATTGATTTATATGAATCATCTAACTCCACATATTTACCAACTAAGCCAATATTTATTTGATGTGCTGGGTTTTTTAGTCTATGAAGGAAATTTTTCCATTTATCAAGATTTGGCTCGGATTCTTTAATTTTAAATTTTTCAAGTGTTACCTTATCTAGTCCTTCATCCATCATTTTTATAGGAACATCGTAAATAGTGTCTACATCAATAGACTGAATCACACAGTCAAATCGAACATTACAAAATAATGCCAATTTTTTTTTTATCTCATCAGATAACACCTTTTCAGTTCTACATACCAGAACATCTGCTTTTAGTCCCAATTCCATAAGAGTTTTAACTGAATGTTGAGTTGGCTTTGTTTTTAATTCTCCAGTTGCAGATAGGTAAGGTATTAACGTAAGATGAATAACCATAGAGTTTTCAGGACCTTCTTCATAAATAACTTGTCTAACTGCCTCCAAAAATGGTAATGACTCGATATCACCTACTGTACCACCAATCTCAGTAATTATTATATCCAAATTATTTTTATTGTTAAGATTTCTAATATTTTCCTTAATCTCATTTGTAATATGAGGGATTACCTGAACTGTTTTACCTAAAAACTCTCCTTTTCTCTCTTTTTCAATTACATTTTGATAAATTTTTCCAGTTGTAATATTATTTTTTTGTGAAGTATTAATACTTAAAAATCTTTCATAATGTCCTAGATCCAGATCAGTTTCAGCCCCATCATCAGTAACGTAACACTCGCCATGTTCATATGGATTTAATGTACCAGGATCAACGTTAATATATGGATCTAACTTTTGAATTGAAACATTTAAACCTTGAGCCTGGAGAAGCCTTGCTAATGAAGCCGATACAATCCCTTTTCCAAGAGAAGAGGTAACACCACCTGTAACAAAGATATATTTAGGTTTATTCATCCGGATTTAATAATATTTCCGGACTCAAATTTACAAAATATTAAAGTATTTAATAATTTATTGATCAATAATCTCTTCAATATAATATTCTTTATGCCTAAGAATAAACATTGAGGAATTGAATAAACCGCCTAGAGTATCCTTTTTGTATAAAAATTTAGATTCAATGTATGATTGCTCATCATATTTAGTAGTTCTATCTAAATTTTTATCAATTAAAACTCTAAGCAATATATCTTTGGTAACATCATAGCCTCTTATAACATCTTTATTTGGAAGACTTCCAAACAAGTTTAAATATCTACTTTCAAATTTTGAAATAGAATCATTATTTATTTTTTTTGAAATTGAAGTATATGTAAAAGCTAGATTTCCTAGATCTTTAATGTTAATACTTGGATCATCATACTGATTACCTCTATAGGTGGTATATAATTTAACATCTCTTTCTGAGGTAATTTGAGAATTAAGTTGAGATATTACACTAGATATCAATGTAAATATTTCAGATTCCACAATTACCTTATTAGGTAGAGAATCAACCAAAAGTGAATCTAAAAGTTCTGGCAAAATGTATCCTTCAAATTCTGGTTTTATTTTGATTGAATTAGGGAATATCTCTGATAGCTTAGTGTCAATTTCGTTATTTAAAGAATCAGCTATTATTACAATATTCTCCTCTCTATCTAAATTTTTGTCTAAATAATTTATCATTCTATCTCTTAAAAGTTTTTTTGGTGTAACAGACTGAATTACACCTTTAATTATCTTAATTGGGATGGTTGATAAAGGAAATACTTTAGGAATTGATTCTAGTAATTCGATATTTGAAAATGTTTCAAAATTTCTTGGGATTAATGGTCCAATAATTACATCTGAATTTCTGACTGAATTATAAGATGATATTTCATTTAATTTATTTACTGAATTCTCAGTATCAAAAACATTAAGATTAATAGAAATATTTAATTCTTTCAAATATTCAATCGCATACAAAATACCAGAGTAAAAATCTAAAGTAATTGTATACAAGTTTCTATCATCAAATAAAGTTTCGACTTCCTCAATTGAATCATAGTTTACTTCATTGGATCTAAATGGAAGAAGGACTGAGAGATTTAATTGACTACCTTTTTTTCTTTTTTTTACAAAAATTGAGTCTAAGCTAGATAAATAATCATCTTTAAATAAAGAGTCTTTTTTAACTAATAAAGATTCTTGAATTGACTCTAATACCGGAATTAAAACTCTTGATTTTCTTTTTAATCTTGATTCCCTGAGTTTTGGATTAAGTTCAAGTATATCACTTACATTGATATTGTACTTCTGTGAAATTGATAAAAGGGTTTCTTTTCTCTCAACTTCATGAATAATAGTGTCTGATACAATATTTTGTGAGAATATTGGATGTAATGTTATTAATACAAGAAAAAATACTCTTTTCACTTATTTCTGTCTTTCAAGTTTCCATATTTCATAATGCTCATTATTAACTATGTAAGACCAATGTAATAAAGACTGTTGAATTCTGGGAGAAATATCATTTGAATTTTCTATTCCTAGTCCAGACTTGTATATTTTATTATAGATAGAATTTCTAAATCTTCCCTTTGGACCACAGAATGCAAGCCATCTTTTTATTTGCCTTATATCATCATCGTGACGTCTTCCATTATAATACTTACAATACCATTCAAACCAACCTCGCGGATCATCTTTATGTATCCACCCTTTGGCTTCCCACTCCTCAAGAGATTGCCCAGATTTAATTTTAAATAAATTAATTTTTACTAAATATTTTTTTGATAAATAATAAGATTTATCCAGATTCTTGAACCAATCTTTTGGAAAAATTCTATAGTCAACAAGCTGATTAAAATATGTTCCTCCAAAAATACCCTTACGTAGCATTTGTTTTGGAGTTAACATTGGTCTGAATGAATTATGTAGTTCTTCCATACCTTTTATTCCCACTCAATTGTTGCTGGAGGCTTGGAACTAATATCATAAACAACTCTATTTATTCCTTTAACTTTATTAATTATACTATTGGAAACCTCTTTAAGAAAATCATTTGGAAATTCAAACCAATCCGCAGTCATTCCGTCAGTTGAAACTACGGCCCTTAATGCTACACATCTCTCATAAGTTCTTTCGTCACCCATTACACCAACACTTTTAACCGGTAGCAACACTGAGCCAGCTTGCCAAATTTTATTGTAGAGATCCCAATTCTTTAAGGCATCAATATATATTTTATCAGCCTCTTGAATAAGCGAGATGCTCTCATAGTCTACTTCACCAAGAATTCTAATACCAAGTCCAGGACCTGGGAAAGGGTGTCTTTTTAAAATAACATTAGACATTCTCAAAGTGTTTCCAATTCTTCTTACTTCGTCCTTGAATAACATCTT
>CAJPUS010000045.1 GCA_905380995.1 uncultured Flavobacteriaceae bacterium | reverse complement strand
TTTCTTAAAGCTGCAGAACTTGTTGCGGGTCCATACAGAGATAGAATTAATGCAGCAACTATGTTAGCTCAATCAAAAACAATATTTCAAGCTGAGATTGATGCTGCATGTGAATTAGTTGACTTTTTAAAATTTAATGTTTATAGCATGCAACATATATACAGTCAACAACCAAAATCTGACTCAGGTGTATGGAATAGATTAGGATACAGACCACTTGAGGGATTTGTATATGCAGTTACTCCTTTTAATTTTACTGCTATCTCAGGTAATCTTCCAGGAAGTGCTGCAATGATGGGAAATACAGTTGTTTGGAAACCAAGTGATCACCAAATATTTTCTGCAAAGATTGTTATAGATATATTTAGAGAAGCTGGACTTCCAGATGGAGTCGTTAACGCTGTTTTCGGTGATCCAGAAATGATAACAAACACCATTCTTGAGTCAAAACACTTTGCAGGTATTCATTACACAGGATCTACATCAGTTTTTAAAGGTTTATGGAAAAAGATAGGTGTAAATATTGAAAATTATAATTCCTATCCTAGAATTGTTGGAGAAACAGGAGGTAAAGATTTTATTATTGGTCATAAATCTGCAGATATAGATGAATTTGTTACCGCAGTTATTAGAGGAGCTTTTGAATTTCAAGGTCAAAAGTGTTCAGCCGCATCTAGAGTATATGTACCCTCATCAATGTCAAAAAAATTTTTTAGCAAATTAGAATCTGAAATTGCAAAAATTAGAATGGGTAGCCCTGAGGATTTTAAAAATTTTATGACTGCTGTAATCCATGAGGCATCTTTTGATAAACTTGTTAATGTAATTGAAAATGCAAAATCTGATAAGGATGCAGAAGTGGTCATTGGAGGTGGTTATGACAAATCAAAAGGATATTTTATTGAACCTACCGTAATTAAAACATCAAATACAAAATACTACTCTATGGAGACAGAATTATTTGGACCAGTAGTAACAATCTATGAATATGAAGATAATAAATGGGAGGAAACACTAAAGATCGTTGATGAAACTTCTGAATATGCTTTAACTGGTGCAGTTTTTTGTGAAGACAGGTACATACTCAGTGATGCGGTTAATAAATTAAAAAATTGTGCCGGTAATTTCTATATTAATGATAAATGTACCGGAGCAGTGGTTGGACAACAACCATTTGGTGGAGCCAGAGGATCTGGGACAAATGATAAAGCAGGATCATATCTAAATCTTTTAAGATGGGTTTCGCCTAGATTAATTAAAGAGGTTTTTGTCCCACCAAAAGACTTCAAATATCCTTTTATGGGTTAATTGACTATTTCAATTCTATTGATGTAAACATTATTAAGTGGCCAATCTCTTTCATCTGTTGGTAAATTGGCAATGATATCAACAACTTCCATTCCATTAATAACAATTCCAAAAATTGTATAGTTTCCATCTAAGTGATGGGCTCCATCTTTTTTTTGAACAATAAAAAATTCATAAGGTGATGCCATTTTATAGGGATTATCAATTGAGCTACTTGGCATACTTACCATTCCTCTTTTATGAGTGTGTCCCTTGTTAAAATCGTTTGGTAAAAGGTACTTTCCAATTCTTTGTCTTTTTTGGGAAATTTTTCTATTATCACTATTTCCAGCTTGAATGACAAAATCATTTATGACTCTGTAAAATTGTGTCCCCTCAAAATAATTTTTCTTCGTCAGGTAAATAAAATTTGATCTGTGATAAGGTGTGTTTGAGAACAACATTATTTCAATATTACCGAAGTTAGTATATATTCTTACTCTATTCTCCTTATTATTTTTTTCGTATTCAAAAAGAAAGTCTATTACATTTTCATCTGTTAACTTAAATTCCTCCTCAATTTTTTGTTTTGAAGTTATCACTTCATCTTTTATAATTAAATCTTTATTCTCTATAATCTTTAATTTTTCATTAGAATTTACGGTTGGATTATTACATCCCAAAATAATTAATATCAACCAAGCAAGAAAAAAATTACTCGAATAGTTCACTGTTTATTTAATTTGGAAATGGTATATATACAATCTTTTTAGTTAGGAAAAAATCATCCGAGAAAAATTTTGATATCTCAAAAACTTTAAAATTATTAAAATGTTTCAGCTCAGATTCTAGATCTCCTCCCTTAAGTGAGATTAAACCGTTGGGCATACTATTTATAGATTTTGATTTAATATTATTTTTAACCAAGGAATAAAATTTATCCATTTTAGATACAGCTCTTGAAATAACAAAATCGTATTTTAAATCATGATTTTCTACTCTATCATTGATCGTAATTACATTTGAGAGATTCAATTTTTTTCTAATATCCTCTACAACTTTAATTTTTTTTGAAATACTATCTAATAATGTAAAATTTACTTTAGGAAAAAGAATTGCAAGTGGAATTCCTGGCAATCCTCCTCCAGTTCCAACATCAAGTACATTTGTTCCATCAATAAATTCATGAATTTTAGCAATTGACAAAGAATGAAGAATATGATTTACATAAAGATTATCAATATCTTTTCTTGAAATAACATTTACTTTAACGTTCCAAGCTCTATAAAGTTCAATTAAACTATTAAAATTTTTAAGCTGATCTCTAGATAACTTTGAAAAATATTTATCGAGGTCGATCAAAATAATAAATCTTTAATTCTACTAATTGCTTCTTTTATTTGTTCTCTTGATGCAGAATATGAAATCCTTATGCATTGTGGATATCCAAAAGCATCTCCAGGAACAGTGGCAACATGAGCTTTTTCTAGTATTAACATTGATAGATCATTTGCATTATTTATTAATTGGCCATGAAATGTCTTACCAAATAGTTCTGAAACCTCTGGAAAAATATAAAATGCGCCTGAAGGAGGTTTGTCAACTTTAAAACCGTTAATTTGATTTACAAGATCTATGATCAAATCACGTCTTATTTTAAATTCATTAACCATATATTTTATTCTTTGTGGAGACTCTTCTAAAGCAGTTATGGCTGCTCTCTGTGCAATACAATTTGCACCACTAGTTATTTGACCTTGCATTTTATTACATGCTTTGGCTAAAATTTTAGGGGCTCCAAGGTAACCGATTCTCCAACCTGT
>CAJPUS010000044.1 GCA_905380995.1 uncultured Flavobacteriaceae bacterium | reverse complement strand
CTGTATATACTATATCTTCAGCTGAGGAATTAATTATCATTTCTTTATACGCTTGTTCTGCCATGCTTTCTTTAGTATTAATAAATCTAGTACCCATATAAGCTATATCTGCTCCCATTTGAAGTGCAGAAGCAATATCCCGTCCATTTGAGATAGATCCTGATAAAATAATAGTTTTGTTGAAGAAACTTTTAATCAATGAAATCATTGCCATAGGATTCTTTAAACCAGCATGGCCTCCTGCTCCAGCAGTAACGACAACTAAACCATCAACATTTGCTTCAGCAGCTTTTTCTGCATGCCTTTTTTTTATAATATCATGATATACTAATCCTCCATAGCCATGAATTGCATTCACGATATCAGGAACAGCTCCTAATGATGTGATAATAAGTGGAACTTTATGCTTAACACAAATATCTAAATCTGCCTTAACTCTAATATTTGAGGGATGAACAATCAAATTTACTCCAAATGGTGCAGGTTTTATTCCTGTCTCACTCTCAAATCTTGAGAGTTCATCCTTAATCTGAATTACCCAATCTTCAAAACCTTCTGAAGTTCTTTGATTTAAAGCTGGAAAAGTTCCAACTATTCCTTTTTTGCAACATTCAACTACAAGTTTTGGACCTGAAATTAAAAACAAAGGTGCCGCAATAACAGGCATGTTTAATTTATTATAAAAGTCTTTATGCATTTTTTCTTTTTTTACAAGACCATTCAAATTCAAATTCAGAGACTAAGTCTCCGTCCTCATCGTACCCCTTAGCTTTAAGCCATGCTTTAGAGGTAATATTATTAATGGTCGAATTAATTAATTGTTTAGCTATTTCTCCTTCATTAGATTTAAAAGTTATTTTACCAACTGCTTTTTTATAAAAGCTTGATTTATTACTCACAAGAAGCATTGAAATGTTAGCATTAGAATCTTGAATAGATTTAGTAAGCAACATACCTGTAGTTAATTCAGCTGCCATACCCTGAACTGCCCAAAACATAGACCTGTAAGGATTTTGATTAATCCATTTAAACCTAACTTTAACTTCACATTTTTTTTCATTAATAAAAGTAAGTCTAACTCCTGATAACTAAGCAGCAGGAAGCTTTAAAAGCATCCATCTATTTATTTTATTTGGTGTAATTATCATTATTCTGTTAAAATACTAAATCCAATATGAATATTACCAGTTTCTTTATCAACATACAACTCTCTGTCCCTTTGAGTACCATGACAGGTATCAATAGAACAAAAAACAGAACCTCCAGCGAGTCTAACCTGATCAGAATTATTTAGTTCGGTTATATCCCATACATTTCCAACTATATTAACATTAGCTGTTGGCAAAATTGGATATAAATTATCTGAAACAATTAACCTGTGATCATCATCCACAATACTCCAATATTGCTCATATGTTGGTAATCTAACATCTGCCCACTTAGAATATTCAATTGCATCATTATAACTTACTTGAGTCACAGGTAGACTATCTATGGAATTATTAATTCCATCTGGTCTTTTCCAATTAGCTCCTTTAACAATGTCATAGTTGTATACATCTGTTTGTACAATTGACCAACCATATTTTTCTGCATCAGTTATGTAATTAGAATCATCTATAAATTCTTTGAAATCTTTAACTGTTACTGACTTTAATATTAAACTTTGATTATCTGAAGAACAGCTTAAAAAAATAAAAAATAATAAAAAAAATCTTTTCATCTTAGTGTTAGTTTTTTAGACTAATCAGTCGTAAAGAAAGCTTCTACTGAGTTCATCTGAGTCCTTATACTTTTTCCTTAAATCATTTAATTCTAATGTTAAAGCTTTTACAATATCTATATAATTTGGATCATTATAAACATTATTCATTTCATTTGGATCATTTAATCTATCATACAATTCCCACTCATCAACGTCAAAGTAAAAGTGAACTAACTTAAACTCCTTGTTGACAATCCCATAATGTCTTTTTGCCATATGAACAGATGGATATTCATAATAGTGGTAATAAACTGCATCTCTAGTCCATTCCTGACTATCCCCTTTTAAAAGTGGAATTAGACTTTCTCCCTGCATATCATCTGGAATATCAATCATTGCAGCCTCAAGAAAAGTTTGGGCATAATCCAAGTTTTGAACTAACTCATCATTTGTAATACCGGGCTGAATAACATTTGGCCATTTTATTAAAAGTGGTGTTTTAAAAGATTGATCATAAATAAATCTTTTATCAAACCATCCATGTTCACCAAGATAAAATCCTTGATCTGATGTGTAAACTACAATTGTATTTTTATCTAATCCTGTCTCCTCTAAATAATCTAAAACTCTACCTACATTATCATCTACAGAAGATATTGTTGCTAAATAGTCCTGCATATATCTTTGGTATTTCCATTTCATCTTTTCAATATCATTCATTTTTGGCCAATTATTTTTAAAATCTTCATTAATCTTATCAATAGTGATATCATATTTTTGTCTTTGACTTTCATTCATTCTTCCATATGGTCCATTAAACCTCTCTACGCTTGGTGTAGTTTTTGTACCATCATCTCTAGTATAAATCATTTTAGGTTCTACATTAGACATTATGTCCATCGTTTCAGGTCTAATTTTACTATCATGCATATATTGCATATGTTTTAGTATATTCATTTCAGCAGTTTTAGCAGCAGTACCTCTGTTAGAATAATTATCAAAAAGAGTTTCCGGCTCCGGAAACCTTTTTTCATAAAATTCGGCAAATTTTTCTGGTGTTGGCCACCATGGTCTATGAGGAGCTTTGTGCAGATACATCATTAAAAAAGGCTTAGACTCATCTCTTTTAGATTTAAACCAATTTAATGTTAAATCCGTAGTTATATCTGTTGCGTGACCAGTTATAATAGTATCTTTATCTTTACCTAAAAATAACGGATTGATATAACTACCTTGTCCAGGTAGTATTAAAAAATCATCAAAACCTTTAGGATTGTTTCCAAAATGAAGCTTCCCGAACATGGCTGTCTGATAGCCTGCTTTTTGAAATAATTGAGGGAATGTAGTTTGAGTATCATCAAATTTTGCCAAATTATCAATCTTACCATTAATATGACTATGTTTTCCTGTAAGTATTACTGCTCTTGAAGGAGCACATATTGAATTGGTTACAGAAGCATTAGAGAATATAATACCTTCATCAGCAATTCTGTCAATATTTGGAGTATCTATTAATCTATTATCGTAAGCACTTATTGCTTGATAAGCATGATCATCTGACATTATAAATAGAATATTAGGTCTATTATCTTTATGAAATGAACAACTTACACTCAAAAAGACTAGACATATAACAATGAATTTTTTTAATGACTTTCTCATATAATTTGATTATTTTGAATACTAAATTTAATGTTTTTATAATGATTAGATTATTGTCATTAATATTTATTTTTAATCTATTAATTCAAGCCTGCTCAAAGGAGCACATAAACAAAAAATATAATTTTGTTATAATCTTTGTGGATGACCTAGGATACGGTGACTTAGGTACTTATGGTCATCCAACTATCAAAACACCAAATCTAGACAGGATGGCATATGAAGGACAGAAATGGACTCAGTTTTACTCTGCTGCGTCAGTATGCACTCCAAGTAGAGCTGGACTTTTGACTGGTAGACTTCCTATTAGGAACGGAATGATGGGAAAGAATCATGGTGTTTTTTTCCCAGATTCTCAAAATGGAATTCCAACTAATGAAATTACAATACCTGAAGAACTAAAAAAACAAGGATACAAAACTGCGATTATTGGAAAATGGCACCTTGGTCATAAAGAAGAATATCTTCCACTAAATCATGGTTTTGATTACTTCTTTGGAATTCCATATTCAAATGATATGAATAAAATTGAAATTCATGAAGATGTTAATTCTAATATTCGATACCCTAATTACTGGAAACAATATGAACTCAAAAAACTTAATTCTGATAATTACAATATTCCTTTAATTGAAAATTATGATATAATTGAAAGACCAGTTGATCAAACTAAAATTACTTCTAGATTTACAAATAAAGCAATTGAGTTCATACAAAATAATAAAAATGAAGAATTTTTCTTGTATCTCGCTCATCCACTTCCTCACATTCCTCTTTATGCAAGTGATAATTTTTTAGGAAAAAGTAAGAGAGGTATCTATGGAGATGTTGTAGAGGAAATTGATCATGGAGTTGGACTAATAATAAACGAAATAAAGCAAAACAAACTAGAGGAAAATACAATAATAATCTTCACATCTGATAATGGACCATGGCTCCCCTATGAGACTCATGGAGGCTCAGCAGGACTTTTGAGAGAAGGAAAAGGGACAACATGGGAAGGTGGATTCAGAGTGCCTGGAATTTTTTGGGGAGGTAAAATTAGACCTGGTATAATTGATGATATCGGCTCGACACTTGATTTGTTTCCAACCATACTATCACTTTCTGAATCAAAATTAGATGATGAAAAAATTATTGATGGATTTGATATTAAAGAAACTTTGATCAACGGCAAACCAACTCAAAGAGATGTTATATTTTATTACAGGAATAGAGAAGTTTATGCAGTAAGGTATGGCAAATTTAAAGCGCATTATATAACTCAAGGGAACTACAATTATCCTGATCCTAATCAAAAGACATATTTGGATGAACCACTTTTATTTAATTTAGAAAATGATCCTTCAGAAAAGTATAATATTTATTATGAAAATCAAGGAGTAATCAATGAAATAAATTTAATTTTAGAAGAGCATTTGAAGAACTTAATTCCGTATAAAGATCTTTTAGAAGATAGATCAGACATTGAATTTTAAATAGAAAAAAATGAAAAAAATAATACTTTTAGTCTTGACTTTGTTTCTGTTAGGTAATGATAATTCAGTTGATGTAAGGCCAAATATTATATGGTTAGTTGCTGAAGACCAATCCGTAAATTTCTTTCCTATGTATGGAGATGGAACAATTGATCTTCCTAATCTATCCTCTTTAAGAAAAGATGGTATTCTCTATGAAAACGCATACAGTCCAGTTCCAGTTTGCGCACCAGCAAGAAGTTCAATTATTACTGGAATGTACCCTACATCAATTGGTACTCATAATATGAGAACTTATGCTGAATTTCCTCAACCAAAACCAAGTAAGGATGTAATCAATTATTCTCCAGTACCAAATAGCAATGTAAAAATGTTTACTGAATATCTAAGAAAACACAGTTATTATACATCAAATTATGGAAAAGAAGATTATAATTTTAAAAAGACAGATGGTTCATGGGATTACAGCTGCTCTCTCGATTGTTCAAGAAAATTAGAACCATTGTGGAGAAAGAGGAAAAAGGATCAGCCCTTTTTTGCTGTATTTAATTTTGGAATTACACATGAATCTCAAGTATGGTCACAAGGAGATAGTGAGTTGTTTGTTAATCCTGATGAGATCAATGTACCTCCTATTTTTCCAGATACTGCTGAGGTTAGAAAAGATTTAGCTATAAATTACTCAAATCTTGTAAGACTGGATAAACAGATTGGTGATATAATAGATTTATTAAAAAAGGATAATCTTTACAACAATAGTGTAATATTTTTTTATGCAGATCATGGTGGACCATTTCCAAGATTTAAAAGAGCCCTCTACGACACAGGTATTAAAGTTCCATTAATAATTAAATTACCTAAAAATTTAGATCATAATAGCAGTAACTCTTCATTGGTAAGTTTTATAGATTATGCACCAACAGTATTGTCATTAGCTGGAATTAAACCTCCTAAACATATGCAAGGAAAAGCTTTTCATGGCAAATATAAGTCCAAAGAAAAAAGTAAATATATTTTTTCAAGTTCAGATAGATTTGATGAACATGTTGACAGGAGTAGAGCTGTAATACATGGGGGATATAAATATATAAAGCATTTTCATCCTGAAATTGCAAGGACAAACAATGCATACCGAGATAATATGCCAATGATGAAAAATATGAAGAAACTTTGGGCTGATGGAAAACTTGGAAAAGATCAAGCTCAATGGTTTAAAAACCCTAAACCATCTGAAGAAATGTATATATTAGATGAAGATCCATACGAATTAAATAATATAGTTAATAATCCTAAATACGCTAATAAATTAAAATTTATGCAGGAATCTTTAAACGAATGGATAATTAAAACCAATGATTTAGGTAAATTTAACGAGGTTGATTTAATAAATAAATTTTTAGTTGATGGGATTCAACCTCAATTGTCTGCATTGACTGTGGAGCGAAAAGATAATCTAGTTTTACTTAAACATGATGATAATGAAATTACAATTGTTTGGAGAAAAATAGGTGAATATAATTGGGAAATTTACAGCTCAGGATTGATTCTGCTTGGTAATATTGAAGCTAAGGCAGTTCAAATAGGATATGAAGATAGTGAGATAACAAAGATTTTATTCTAGTATTAAACTTTCAATATTTGAAAAATCATCTCCTCTTATTTTTAAAAACTCATTGTAAATTTCTTTCAGCTTTTCTGTTTCAATTTTAGCTAGGTTGTTTTTTTGGGACGGATCATCTTTCAGGTTGTATAGTTGAAAATTTTTCGAATTTCCTAGTTCTATGTTTACATTTTTATTTAAAGCTGGGGCATCATAAGGTGGGATTATTACCCAGTCACCTTTCCTAAACGCTGTTCTTGTGGAAGCCTCAATAATTAACTGTTCCCTACCTTTTCCTTTATTCTTAATTAACAGATCAGAAAGATCTATTCCATCATTTGATTTATATTCTGATCCAATTAAACTTGAAATTGAATTAAATAAATCAACTTGAGATATTACCTCATTAGAAACTCCAGGATTAATTTTTCCTCTCCAATATGAGATAAAAGGAACTTTAGTACCTGCCTCAAATAGACTATATTTTCCACCTCTCAAACCACCAGATGGTGTATGGTCTCCAAGTTTTTCAATAGCATCGTCATAGTATCCATCATTTAATACTGGACCATTATCACTGGAAAATATTATTAAAGTGTTATCTAAAATACCCTCATTCTCTAGAGTTTTATATAATTCACCAATACACCAATCAGCTTCTACTATAACGTCACCTCTTGGACCCATTCCAGATTTACCTTCAAATCTTGGATGCGGTGTTCTTGGCACATGTGGTTGTTGTAGAGAATAAAAAAGAAAGAAAGGATTATTTTTATTTCTTTTTATGTATTTGACTACCTCTTTAAGAAAATAGTCAGCCATGTCTATGTCACTCCATAGAGCTCTTTTACCTCCTTTCATGAAGCCTATCCTTGGAACTCCGTTAATAATTGAGCCATTATGTCCATGATGCCATTTCATAGTAGTTAGTTCAGGATTTTTTAATCCAGTTGGAAGGCCGTAATCATCATTTATACCTTGATGAAAAAAATTAACCTTAATTGGGTCGTTAGGATCAAGATTAATCACATTACCATTCTCAATATAAACAGTTGGTACACGATCCTGAGTATCAGCCATAATATGAGAAAAATCAAAACCGACTTGATTCGGTCCTGGATAAATATTTGAGTTATAATCAATCATTCCTGTTCCTTCAGAACCATCACCTAAACCTAATCCTAAATGCCATTTTCCAATTATTGCAGTATTGTAACCCCTAGTTTTTAAATTTTTTGGAATAGTCATCTCTGTTGTATCAATTACTAAAGATCCACCTGTACTTATTTTTAAGCCTTCTTTTCTCCATGGATAGTTACCGGTTAATAGTCCATATCTGCTGGGAGTACAGGTTGCTGATGTTGAATAGCCATTATTAAACCTAATACCCTCATTGGCTAATTTATCTATATTGGGAGTTTTAAGTGTCCCTTTCATGTATGCACTTACATCCCCATAACCTAAATCATCAGTGTAAATTATAATTATGTTAGGAGAATTAGCTAAGTAATCGTTTGATTTACATCCAATTAATATAAATTGAATGATTATTAAATATTTAATTTTTTTTATCATTTTCAAGAACTGGTATTTTAAATATATCCATTTTTGGAGTTTTATGTGCCTCTTCCATCAAGTTTTCCATTTTTTCCACAATTTCAGGATATTGAGAAGCAACATCATTTAACTCTTTTGAATCCACACTTAAATTATAAAGTTTAAGTTTTGATAACCCCACAAACAAACCTTTTTTAATGCCTTTCCATTTATCAATTCTAATAGCTTGTTGTCCACCATATGATGGAAACTCCCAGTATAAATATTTATGTTTTTCTTGATTTTTTCCTATTAGAGTTGGTAAAAAACTAATTCCATCTGTTTTGTATGGAGGTGATACGCCAACTAAATCAGATACTGTAGCTAAGTAATCATAGAATGCGCTTGGATGATTAGACTTTGATCCAGATGGTATAACTTTTGGCCAAGTTACAATTGTTGGTACTCTGATCCCTCCCTCATTTAAATTACCCTTAACAGTATCCTCTGCATTTAAAAAAGGACCAGCACTATTAAAAAAATCAATATCTACATGCTTAACATGAGTAGGACCATTATCACTTGAGAAAATGATTAAAGTATTTTCATATTTTCCAATTTCTTTAAGTTTTTTTACTAATTCTCCAACCTGTTGATCTAGATATGATATCATAGCTGCATAAGTGGCTTTTGGATATTGGTTTGGATAATAACCCGATCCTCCGGTATACGGCTTTTCGTCTCCAAATTTCTCCCTGTAATAATTAACCCATTTAGCTGGTGCTTGAAGAGGTAAATGTGGAATTGGAGAGGCATAATAAACAAAAAACTTTTCATCTTTGTTTCTTTCAATAAAATTTAGCGCTTCTTTATGAATTAAAGTTGGCGCATAATCTTTTTGATTATACTTTATATAACTTTCTTCATTATTTGGATCAAGGTTGCTTGGTAATTTTCCTTTGTTAACAATTTGATTTTCTAAAATGTGTCTTTGCTTATTTTTCCATAAGTGTGTAGGAAAAAATGTGTGAGCCTGTCTTTGGCAGTTGTAACCATAGAAAAAGTCAAAACCTTTATTATTTGGAATAC
>CAJPUS010000043.1 GCA_905380995.1 uncultured Flavobacteriaceae bacterium | reverse complement strand
AAACTGACATGATTTCAGGAAAACTATCAGAGTATTTAGCTTCTGGTTCACCAATTATAAATTTTTCTAATATTGCAGATGAGTCAAATGCATTCTTAAAATATTCTTTAAAATCTTTTAATGCTAGTAGTAATAATTTTATAGAAGTAAGTAATTTTATCAAGAAAGAGTATGATAACTGGTTAAGTGGAAATTATAAAAAGCATATTCCTAAAAATATAGAGTCACTTTCAAGGGAAGAATTAACCAAAAAGTTAGTTAAACTGATAAAGAGTTTATTTATATAATTCAAAAAATCTCAGAACTTCCTCTGGAACTAATGTATCAATATTTTTTTTTAATTTTATTAACTCTCGAATTTGACTACTTGAAATTTTAATTTTTGGTGCATCAACTAGTTTAATATTAGAGTTTGTTAAAATTTCATCTGGAATTTTCTGGTTTGTATCTCTAGGATAAACATAAACTTCAGCAATTTCAATAATTTTCTTATAGTCTTTCCATTTATTAAACCCTATTAGATTATCTTCTCCAATTAATAGAATCAAATTATCATATTTATGTCTTTTTTTGAATTCTTTTAAAGTATCAATTGTAAAATTAGGTTTAGACATTTTAAACTCAATATCTGATACTTTAACATTTTTTAATTTTTTAAAGACAGTTTCTGCCATTTTTAGTCTATCAATATCATTTATTAACTTGTTTTCTTTTTTAAATGGACTTTGTGGGCTTAGGACTACCAAAACCTCATCTAATTCAGGAATTTTTGAAAAATATTCAACTAATGTAACATGTCCATTATGTATAGGATTAAAAGTACCCAAGTAGAGACCTACATTACTCATTTATAAATTTTTTAATCAAGTTAAAAGCTACTTTTTTTGATTCTTCTAGATCCTTATTAATAATAATATTATCAAATTTTGATGCGTAATCTAATTCACTTTCAGCTTTTTTTATTCTTACATCAATCTCTTGTTTTGATACGTCACCTCTTTCTAATAACCTTCTTTTTAATACTTGAATACTTGGAGGCATAACAAATATTGAAAGAGTCTCATCTGGAAACATATTTTTAATATTTGCACCTCCAATAGCATCAATATCAAAGATTACTATTTTTTTAATTTTCCAAATTCTATCAATTTCAGATTTAAGTGTGCCATAGTAGTTCCCACTGTAAACCTCCTCGTATTCTAAAAATTCATCATTTTTAATTTTATTATTGAACTCTTCACTACTTAGAAAATAATAATCCTTACCATCTTCTTCTTTGCCCCTAGGGTTTCTTGTTGTAGCAGAAATTGAAAATTTTATTTCATTAAAAATTTCTAAAATATATTTTACTAAAGTAGTCTTACCTGAACCAGAAGGGGCTGAAAAAACAATAAGCTTATTTTTCATTACAATGTATTAAAGATATTTTGTCTTATTTTCTCATTTTCTTCTTTCATGTTAACTACGATGCTTTGAATCTCAAAATTGTTAGCTTTTGAACCAATAGTATTAATTTCTCTACCTATTTCTTGTGAAATAAAAGATAGCTTTTTCCCATTATCATTTTTTGAATTAATTTCAGAATTAAAAAATTTTAAATGATTTTTTAATCTAATTATTTCTTCATTTATATCAAGTTTTTCAATGTAATATATAATCTCTTGTTCAAGTCTAGATTTATCATACTTATTTTCAAGTATTTTAAAATAGTTTCTAAATTTATTTTTTTTATTCTTAATTCTTAATGATTCAACTGACTTAATTTTTTTTATGTAAATCTCTAATTTAGAAATACTTTTTCTAAGGTCTTTTTCAATAGCTTTTCCTTCATTAAGCCTATATCTATCTAATTTATCAATAGAACTATCTATCATTTTTTTAACCTTTTTCTTTTCGTTCTTATTAAGCTTTATATCATAGCTGGGTAAGTTAGAATTAGTCAATAAATTTGATATTAAATCGGACTCATTAATGTTAAAGTCTTTTTTAATTTCATTAAGATATTTTTTAATTTTTGATTTATCAAATGGAATAATTAATCCCTGTTTAGTATTATTAATCGTAATTGAAATATCAACCTTACCCCTTTTGATTTTTTTACTAATAACTTTTCTGACATATTCATCTACAAAAGAGAGTGAATCATCAATTTTTAAATTTATATCAAGTGTCTTTGAATTAAGTGCGCGGATTTCAACAATTATGTTATGATTATTAATAAGCTCCTCCTCTTTTCCAAAGCCTGTCATTGAATGAATCATATTAATGTTTATAGTTCTTGAATTTATCTCTGAAAGTTATTAATAAAATCAATAGGTTTAAAAACTCTATTATTGCATTGAAATACTAATTAATACAAATTTCTAATTTTAATATTTCTAAATTTAACATCACTTCCATGATCCTGTAGACCTATTTTACCAGATTTAAATTTACCGAATGCTAGAAATTTATTATCTGATTCTTTATTGATATAGTAATTTTTGTTATTAAATTTAGATTTTGAGACAAGCTTATCCCACTCTGATCCACTTAATGGATAAGAATAAGCAAATTGTCCATTCATGACTACAGTACCTAAATTATTTTTGTGATCAATTTTAATTAATAAATGATTCCACTCACCATAAGGATTAATTTTAATATTACTTTGAATAGGCTCAACTAAGTCATACAGAGATGGACTTTTGTGGAGGTTTGAAGCAGTAAAAAAATTTTCATTATCTAAAACTTGAATTTCGGGGCCCGACTTAAATGCTTCATCTAATTCAGGGAACTCCTTTACACCATAAAAAATTCCACTATTTCCTCCCTTTGAAATATTCCACTCAATCGAAAGTTCAAAGTTTTCAAATTCTTTTTCAGTAATCAGGTCTTGTTTACTATCCTTATTATCTCTAAATATCAATTCACCGTTTTCTATAGACCATTGACTTCCAATTACATCACTGTTATATTGATGCCAGCCATTAAAACTTTTTCCATCAAATATGTATTTCCAATCTGAGTCCTGACAACTCAACTGACTTGAAATAAAAATAAAAATTGAAACAATAAGTTTATTCATGTCATATATTTAAAATATTCCTTAAGTCTTCATCATTAATATTTCCACCAGCAAAATCATCAAACTTTTTATTTGTAGAATTAATAATTAAATCTTTAATAAACTTTGCACCCTCAATTGCACCTTGCTCAGGACTTTTAATACAACATTCCCACTCCAAAACTGCCCAGACATCACATCCGTATTGAGTTAATTTTGAAAATATAGTTTTAAAATCAATCTGACCGTCACCCGGAGACCTATACCTTCCTGCTCTATCAGCCCAATCCAAATATCCTCCAAAAGCTCCTTTTTTACCTGTAGGATTAAATTCGGCATCTTTTACGTGAAAAGACTTTATAAACTCATGATAATGATCAATGTATGTTAAGTAATCAAGTTGTTGCAAAATAAAATGACTTGGATCGTATAATATATTTACCCTTTTGTGGTTATTTGTAGCCTTTAAAAATCGTTCAAATGTAATACCATCATGAAGATCTTCTCCTGGATGTATTTCATAGCAAACATCAACACCGTTTTCATCAAATACATTTAAAATTGGGAGCCACCTTTTTGCTAACTCCTCAAACCCCATTTCAACTAATCCCTTAGGAGATTGAGGCCATGGATGCCATGTATGCCAAAGAAGGGCTCCAGAAAAAGTTGCATGAACTTTTAAGCCAAGTCGCTTGCTCGCTATCGCAGCTTTTTTTAATGTTTCTACTGCCCACTTTGTTCTTTCTTTTGGATTTTTTTTTAGATTATTAGGTGCAAAATTATCAAACATCAAATCATATGCAGGATGCACTGCTACAAGTTGCCCTTGTAAGTGAGTTGACAGCTCAGTTATTTCAAGGTCATAGGATTTAACTTTTCCAATAAGTTCATCACAATAGTCTTGGCTCTGAGATGCTTTATCTATATCAATTATTGAATTTTCCCATGTTGGAATTTGAATACCCTTATATCCTAAACTAGAAGCCCATTTACACATTCCATCAAGAGAATTAAATGGCTCAGATTTATCTACAAATTGAGCAAGAAATACTGCAGGTCCTTTAATAGTTTTCATTTTAATTTAATTTTACCCATGTGTTACCTTTTTGGTGAGATTCAACAGCTTTTTCTATAAACAACATACCCCTTAAACCATCATTTAGTGAAGGAAACTCACCATCAAATTCCTTTTCACCTCGAATCTCTCTTGCTACGCCATTATATATATTTGCCATTGAGTCAAACATTCCCTCTGGATGTCCCGGAGGTAATTTAGCTGAAATTTTTGAAAAATTAGAATTGTAATTATGACCTGGTTTAAGAACTTGAAGAGGATTTGCATCAGTTAAATGTTTGAGATAATTTGGATTTTCTTGTTGCCATTTTAAACCACCTTTTTTACCATATATGGCAACAGTAAAGCAATTCTCTTCACCTGTTGCTATCTGACTAGCTCTAATAACTCCTTTTATTTTATCTGAAAAACGAATTAAAATTGTACCATCTACATCCATTGTATTATCATCATAAACATAATTTAAGTCAGACAAAAGTTCTTGGACTTCCATTCCAGTTACATATTCTAACATGTCAAAAGCATGTGTACCAATATCACCAATACAACAACTTATTCCAGATTTATCAGGTTGAAGTCTCCATGTTTCTGATCTTTTTACACTATCATGAATGATAGGATTAATCCAACCCTGGTAGTATTGAAGATCAACTCTTTGAATATCTCCAATAACACCATTCCTTATCATTTCCTTCATCTGTCTTATCATTGGGTATCCGGTGTAAGTGTAAGTTACAGCAAAAGTTAATTTTTTTGATTGATAAATTTGTTCTAACTTCTGAGCTTCCTCATAAGAAGTTGTCATAGGTTTTTCACAAATAACATTAAAATTATTCTCAAGAAGTTTTTTGGCCATAGGGTAGTGAAGAAAGTTGGGGGTCAGTACTGAAACAACCTCCATTCTTTCACTTTCATCTAGTCTTAACTCTTCCTCAATCATTTTATCATAATCTTCATAAATTCTGGCTTCATCCAGACCTATTTCATTTGCAAATTTTAAATTTTCAGAATAATCCGGATTAAAAACACCTCCAACTATATTAAATTTGTCATGCATAGATGATGCAATCCTATGAACAATTCCTATAAGTGAGTCTCCGCCACCACCTAGAATTCCAAGTCTTATTTTATTTTCCAATTTCGATTTTTTCGTTTCTATAAATAAGAATAAATAATACAAATACAACAAAAGCAAATACTGCAGGAATTACCCAAATTTGATACCAATCATGACCTAAGCCTATTGAATAAATGTCAGTTACTCTTCCTGCAAGTCTAAATCCAATTAGCATACCAATACCATAAACTGCAAGGGTTATTAAACCTTGTGCTGAACTTTTGTATTTTTCACCAGCTTTAAAATCAGTATATATTTGACCAGAAACAAAGAAAAAGTCATAACACACACCATGTAAAACAATACCAAAAATCAACATCCATATGTTTGAGCCTATATCTCCAAATGCAAAAAGAACATATCTTAAAGCCCAAGCAAACATTCCAACTGCTAAAGTCATTTTAATTCCATATTTCTTTAAAAAAATTGGTAAAAGTAGAATAAATAACGCTTCTGAAATTTGTCCTAGAGTCATAACTCCTGCTGCATTTTCCATTCCAAGTTCATTTAAAAATAGGTTTGCATCTGCATAATAAAAAGATAGAGGTATAGAGATGAGTATAGATGATATAAAAAATATTAAATATTTTGAGTCATTTAGTAATTTTAAAGCGTCAAGACCCAATATTTCACTAATATTTGGACTAGCTGTTCCTTTTCCCTTTGGAGGTGTTTTAGGTAAACTAAAACTAAATAAACCAAGTGTTACTGATACAATAGATGCTAAATAGAATGTATATTCAAGTGTTTGACTTGCTTCCCATCCAACACCATAACTTATAACTAATCCAGCAACAATCCATCCTATTGTACCCCAAACTCTTATCTTGGGAAACTCCTTAGAAGGATCATTCATCTGCCTGAATGCAATAGCATTTACCAATGCTAAAGTTGGCATGTAAAGTATCATGTAGATTAAAATATATGGAAAGAATGAATCAAAACCAACAGCAATTGAACACATAAATAAAAGTCCACCCCCAAAAATATGGATTAAAGCAAGAATTTTTTCTGCATCGAAATATCTATCTGCAATTAATCCAATTATAAATGGTGCAATAATAGCACCCCAGGATTGAGTCTCATATGCTAAGCCAATTTCAGTTCCAGACGCACTAAATGCTTGAGAAAGAAATGTACCCATAGTAACAAACCAACATCCCCAAATAAAAAACTCCAGGAACATCATTATACTTAGCTTTAAATTAATTGTACTACTCATTTTCCTAAATACTTTGGCCAATCTTAATTAACAAATCTCTGGTAGCTTTTATACCATCCATCTCAGATAGTCTACTTCCTTCATATTCAACACCTATAAAACCTTTATAACCAAAATTTTTAACTATTCTAAGCATTTTTTCATAATTAATTGTCTTTTCATTTCCACTACTGTCAAAATCATTCGACTTGGCACTTACTGCATAAGCTTTAGGCATCATCTCCTCAACACCCTTGTATAAATCATATATTTCAGGACATTCACCTTCAAAAATATTTCCATAACCTGAAACCATACAAAAATTTCCAAAATCAGGAAGTGTTCCACAATTGTTCATATTCACATTATTTATAACTTCCATTAAAACAGGAATATTGGATGATAGTTGACCATGATTTTCAACAATAACATTAATATTTAAGCTTTGAGCATAACTTACAAGCTTAGTTAGACTTTCCATAGAATACTCTTTCCATTTATTTTGATTACTCGTACCCTGTAGATTTACTCTAACACTTTTACATCCTGACTCATTGGCAGCATCAACCCATAATTTATGATTATCAATTGATTGGTTTCTTCTATTTCTATTTTCGTCAGCTAAGTCTCCTTCACTATCAATC
>CAJPUS010000042.1 GCA_905380995.1 uncultured Flavobacteriaceae bacterium | reverse complement strand
TAAACTCACCTTTCTTAATTAATACTCGTTGAGTTTACCAAGAATCACTAATACAGGTTGTAGCTAATTTAAGAAGTTAAAATGGATTTATCAATATCATCAATAATTTTTAATATAATTTTTTCAACTTCACTTTCATAATTATTTGATTTTGACTTATTCTGTAAATTTTTTGCTGCAAATTGAATACAACTCATAGCCAGTAGGTCTTGTTTATCCCTTACTGAGTAATTTTCCTCTAAGGTTTTAATTGTTTTTTCAATTATTTTTGCAGCTTCTCTAAAATAAAACTCTTGAGATCTCTGTATTGTTAGGGGATAAACTCTATCCCCAATATTCAATTTTATTTTAATATTTTCATCCATAATATTTACATAGATATTCTTTCTATACAGTAATCAATCTCCTGAATTAAATAATCAATTTTATTTTTAAAATATTGCTTATGACTATTATCCTCATTTATAGCAGATACAATTTTAAGTTGCTTCTCTTTAGCCTGAATAATCTTAATCCTAGTTTCAAGATCTTTATTTACCTTTTTTAAATATTCATTTTTAGATTCCAAGGACTCCTTTAAAGCTTCAGATTCTTCTAGTTTATTCAGAAGAAGACTAATTTTTTCTTGAAGAGTTTTTAAATGATTCAACTGTATTTATTTTATTAATTTGATTAACGATTTCAATTTATAAAAATCTTAGTTAAATTTGAAAACAGATGAAATTATTTCTAAGAATTTTATTTACATCAATTATTATTTTGAACTTTGATCAAACTTTCAGTCAGGAATTTGATTTTCATACCCCAATTGATGCACCTTTTGATCTCTCAGGAACATTTGGAGAGTATAGATCCAGGTTTCACACCGGAATTGATTTTAAAAGCAGAGGGGTCCAAGGGCAAAAAATTTTTAGTATCGAGGATGGATATATATCAAGAATTGAGATTAATAATTATGGATATGGAAAAGTAATTTATATAGATCATCCTAATGGATATACATCAGTTTATGCTCATTTAAAAGATTTTAGCAATGATATAGATAAATTTGTAAGAGGAGAGCAGTATAGGTTAAGGAAAAGCACAATTAAAAAATTTCCACAAAAAGGAAAAATAAAAGTTAAAAAGGGTGAATTAATAGGTTACTCGGGTAATACAGGTGGGTCATTTGCACCACACCTTCATTTTGAAATAAGAAATACCGAAACTCAAGATGCACTTAATCCTCTTATGTTTAATTTTAAATATATTGACAATGAAAGACCAATAATAAGGGGTTTATATCTATTCGATAGAGATAATGAGTTGGTAAGTAAATTGCCTTTAAAAAAACAAATCAGAAGATTAAATGACTCAACCTATACCACAGGTGAGATTGAATATTCAAATAAGATTGGTCTTGGAATAGATATTTATGATATTCAATATAAAAATTTATTTAACCAAAATGGTGTATACAAAATAGATTTATTTATTGACTCCATTTTGGTTTATACATTTAAAATGGATAGAATTAAGTTTAGTCAAAATCATTACAGAAAAATTATGTATGATTACATGTCTGCCATAAAGTATAATAGAAAAATTTTGAAAGTTTTTACTCCTAAGAATGCAGATTTATCTTTTTTAAAAAATAATAATTTTAATGGATTGATCGATCCATCAGAATATTTAAACAATAATGTTTCAATAAGAGTCTCGGATTGGAATAATAACTCATCATATTTAAATTTTAGAATTAAAGCTACTGATGCTAAAGATATAGTGACCTCATATGATGGAATAGAAATTTTAACAAACCAGGATTATAAAATAAATAAAAATTCATCATTAATAGAAATAAAAAAAAATTCATTTTACAATGATCTTTTATTAAATATATCATATAGAGGTGATACACTTAACCTAGGAGAAGATAAAGACCCTCTTAGATCATCTATAATTATTAGGATACCTCAATCAATATCAGACACACTAGAGTTAAGACAATCATTTATTGCTAGAGTAAAAAATGAAAAGATAAGATATATAAGCTCAAGAAAAGACGATTCTCATATATATGCCAACATCTCGTCTTTGGGAAAATATATTATATCAAGAGATTCAATAAAACCCTACATCAAGCCCATTAATTTCAAGCAAAATTCTAATGTTTCCAACAGATCTTCAATAAAACTTAGACTCAAAGATGATCTCTCAGGCATTAGAAGTTATAATGGCTTTTTAAATGGGAAATGGGCATTGTTTGAATATGAGCCAAAATCAAATTTGATTTTCCATAAAATTTCAGATGGAATTATAAACAAAGGTAAAAATGTTTTACTAATTAAATATCAAGATGGTGTTGGAAATAAAGGCGTATATGAGGCAACTCTATACTTTTAAGAATCAATAAATTCCTTTAGTGTATCCATTAGATAATCAACTTCATCAATTTTGTTATTATAAGAAAATGAGAATCTAACTGAGGGGAACTTTTTTTGTTCTTCATTTTGAATTTCATCAAGAACATGAGATCCCTCTGAACTACCAGATTGACATGCACTTCCCTTAGAGCAGGCTATTCCTTTTAAGTCCAGGTTAAAATCAAGCATTGCTGATTTATCATTAGTAATTGGAAAGCAAACATTAAGAATAGTATATGTACTTTTCTTAATATTTCCAGATTCTCCATTAAAGTGTATGTTAGGAAATAACTTTCTCAAGCTATTAATCAGGTATTTTTTAATTGATAAAACATATTGAGTTTCTTGCTCCATATTTTTATCAGCTATTTCAAGAGCTTTTGTCATTCCAACAATATTGTGTACAGATTCAGTTCCAGCTCTCAAACCTCTTTCTTGAGGACCACCACAAATAAATGATTTTATTTTTGTTGATTTATTGATGTAGGTAAAACCAACCCCTTTTGGACCGTGAAACTTATGACCTGCAGATGTCAAAAAATCAATTTTAATAGATGTGAGGTCAATTTTATAATGACCAACAGCCTGAACAGCATCGGTATGAAAAAATGAATTATACTTTTGACATAAATCTGATACACTTTTTATATCTAGGATATTACCTATCTCATTATTTATATACATCAACGTTACTAGTTTAGGCTCGTTGTTTGTACTCAATAAATATTCAAGATTATCAATATCTACATTTCCGTTTTCAGATAATTTTACATATTGAACATTAACACCTTCTAATTTTAGCTCATCTAAGGTATGTGTGATTGCATGATGCTCAATTCTTGAAGAAATGATGCACTTTACACCTAAATATTTTACAGCACATTTTAAAATTGAATTATCAGATTCTGTTCCACCAGAATTAAAGATTATTTCTCCTTGATCACAATTTAAAATTTTTGCTATAGACTTTCTTGATGTCTCAATATAAGATTTTGCAGATCTCCCAAAAGAATGTGTAGATGAAGGGTTACCAAAAGAATACTTTAATACATCTGACATATTATCAATTACTTCGTCCCTTATCTTTGTTGTTGAAGCATTATCAAAGTAGACATTCATTTATTTTGGCTCAAATTCTTTAAGTGTGGATGTGATAATACCAATGCAATCATATAGTTGATCCTTAGTTATAATTAAAGGTGGTGCAAATCTAATAATATTTCCTTGAGTTGGCTTAGCTAATAATCCATTATCTCTTAATTTTAAACAAATATTCCATGCTGTCTTACTATCACAAGAATCATTAATTACTATAGCATTTAAAAGACCTCTACCTCTAACTAAATCAACAATTTTACTATTCTTTATATAAATGTTTAACTCACTTCTAAAAATTTTTCCAAGTATCCTAGCGTTTTGAGATAGATTTTCATCAATAATTATTTCAAGTGCTTTTTTTGCAATAGAAGCAGCAAAAGGGTTACCCCCAAATGTACTTCCGTGCTGGCCTGGTTGAATTACTGCCATGATTTCTGAATCACATAGAACTGCTGATATTGGATAGGTACCACCACTTAGAGCCTTTGCTAATATTAATATATCTGGTCTAACATATGTTGTTTGTTTTTCGCATCCAAAGTTACAATCACAATCACCACATGATGCAAGCAAAGATCCTGTTCTACCTAATCCAGTTTGAATTTCATCAGCAATCATTAAAACATTATATTTTGAACATAATTGTCTTACTTTTTTTAAATAATCCGAATCTGGTACATTAACTCCAGCTTCACCTTGTATTGGCTCTACAAGAAATCCAACAATATTTTTGTCATTTTTCAATTCTTTTTCTAATGCATTTGAATCCCCATGAGGAATATGTATAAAGCCTGGAGTGTGTGGTCCAAAAAAATCTTTTGATCCAGGATCTGTTGAAAACGAAATCAAAGTTGTCGTTCTTCCATGAAAGTTATTATTACATACAATAAGCTTGGCTTGATTAGAGTCAACTTTTTTATTAATGTATCCCCATTTTCTTGATAATTTAATTGACGTTTCGACACCTTCAGCACCAGTATTCATTGGAAGTAAGCGATCAAATCCAAATAGTTTAGTAGCATACTCCATATATTCACCTAATTTATTATTGTGGAATGCTCTTGATGTTAGAGTTAGAGTTTCTGCTTGACTTTTAATTAAATTAACAAGCTTTGGATGACAATGTCCTTGATTTACTGCAGAATATGCTGATAAGAAATCGTAGTATTTTTTTTCATTGACATCCCAAAGAAAAACGCCCTCGCCTCTCTTTAAGATCACTGGAAGAGGTTTGTAATCACTAGCACCAAATTTTTTTTCTAAGTCTAGATGATAATTATCAAGATTTTCAATTTCAAAAAGATTTTCTATGTTCCAATTTTTTTTATTATACAAGATATATTTGGTTTTATATAAATATAGTAATTTTGATGGGTACAAATTCTAAAACTATTAATAGAATTATAAAAATATTACTAACATTTTTAATTATCTCATCGTGTGAAAAAGATGATATATGCATTGAAGGTTCAGATAGTACAAATAGAATTACAATTGGTTTTATTAATTATGCAAGCGACAGTCCAACTGGAATTAACCTCAGCAATATAAGTGGAGTTGACAATGATTCAATTGTAAGTGAATCATTCTCAGGTAATGAAATTAAATTACCATTAATGATTAATTCGGACGAAACAAAATATGTTTTAGTGCTGAACAAAGTAAGTGATACTTTGACAATATATCATCAAACTAATCACTTATATTTGAATAGATCATGTGGATTTAAATCAAATTTTTTAATCAAATCAGATACTGAAATTATTAAAGAATCTGGATGGATTCGTAAGGTTTCAATTGTTCAAGATTCAATATTTAATGAAGAAAAAACAAATATTTACATTCATTATTAGTCTTACCATTCCTATTCCAATGGTATTCTCACAGACAGATAATCAGCTAAAGGACAGTTTAATAGATAATAATAAACTATTGAATATCAATAAGATAAGAATAGGTTTTGATATTTTCAAACCTATTAAATCTTCATCTGAAGGAGATAATTTAAATTATGAAATAGTTGGTGATTTACAAGTAACTGAAAATTTATATCTAGCAGCAGAGTATGGGTTGATAGATAGATTAATAGAGGACGAGAATATTAATTTTATATCGGATGGTAACTTCCTTCGTTTTGGTTTTGACTATAATATGTTTAATAATTGGGTTGGAATGGATAATGCAATTTTTTTAGGTTTGAGATATGGATCTTCTAATTTTTCAAGTAAAATAGAAAGTTATAATGTTCGGAATAGTGATGCTTATTTCTCAAACTTTGTAGAAAATAATTATGAAACTATTAATCACTCAAATTTAAGTGGAAGTTGGCTAGAGATAGTAACCGGTGTTAAAGTTGAGACCTTTAATAATGTTTATTTGGGATTTAGTCTGAGGCTGAATAAATTATTATCTACAAAAAAGCCAGAAAATTTTGACAATCTTTTTATACCAGGTTTCAATAAAGTTACAGATGACAATACATGGGGAAGCGGGTTCAATTATACACTTACTTTCTCAATACCACTTAAAAAAAGGAAATAAAAAAACCCTTAACAAAAAGGGTTTTTTATAAGATAAAGGCGGCGACATACTCTCCCACAAAAATGCAGTACCATCTGCGCTGATAGGCTTAACTTCTCTGTTCGGAATGGGAAGAGGTGAGCCCTATCGCTATAACCACCTTAAAATTTTAATAAGGCCATATTACATTTTAAAATATCTAGTTAACAATCAAGACAGCTTGTTAC
>CAJPUS010000041.1 GCA_905380995.1 uncultured Flavobacteriaceae bacterium | reverse complement strand
ATTTTTTCAATAGCATCTTTTGGATTCATTATACCCCCTACTCCAATTATAGGATAATTTTTACCTAATTTTTTTCTTAGGTAATATATTATTTCATTACTCTTTTTATTTAATAATTTTCCACTTAGACCGCCAGCTTCATTTTTATAAACTGACTTTACTCCGACTCTAGAAATTGAGGTGTTAGTAGCAATAATACCATCTATTTTTAGTTCTGTAATTATGGAAATTATTTCATCAAGTTGATTTTTTTGAAGATCAGGGGATATTTTTAATAATATGGGTTTTCTGGAATTCTTTTTATTATTATGCATAGTTAAATTTTCAAGTAAAGGCTTCAATAACTCTTTTTTATGAAAATCTCTTAATTTTTTCGTGTTAGGAGAGCTTATATTAATTGCAAAATAATCAACATAATCAGATAAATCTTCCATGCATTTTAGATAATCTTTATAACCATCTTTATTATTTGTAAAAACATTTTTTCCAATGTTTGCTCCTAAAATAATATCCCTTTCTTTTTTAAGGTTTTTCACAATTTCATCTAAACCTTTATTGTTAAAACCTAATCTATTAATTATAGATTTATCCTTGGTCAATCTAAAAATCCTTTTTTTTGGGTTACCTGGTTGTGGAAGAGGAGTTACGGTTCCAATCTCTATGAAACCAAAACCAAAGTTTGAAAACTCATTATAACAGTCGGCATTTTTATCAAAACCAGCTGCTAAACCAACTGGATTTTTAAATTTTAAACCAAATAAATTTCTTTCAAGAGCATTATCATTAGTAACATAGAAATTACGAAGAATATTTTTTGAGAAGGGGAGTTTGCATATAATTTTAATAGCTCTAACTGAAAACTCATGAATTAACTCTGCATCAAATAAGAATAGAAAGTTTCTTAAAACTATATACATTAAGTTTTTAAATTAGTTGAGAGTTCGATTGAAATTGCTGATTTTTCAATTTTTAACTTACCCGCCATTGTCTCTATAATACAGGTAGTATTTTTATCATCAAGCTCGTTAATTCTAGCATGAACTCCTGAAGTTGTGACTATTCTATCTCCTTTTTTTAAATTTTTAAGAAATTTTTTTTCTTTACTACTTTTTCTAAATGAAGGGATTATTATAAAAAATAAAAAAACTAGAGCAGCAAGAAGTAAGTATGGGAATTGAGATTCCATAATTAATTTATTTTAGGTTCAACAAAAGCTTGTATTCTTAGAAGCTTACCCCCACTAGATGTATTAGCTGAAACTTTAACCATTTTTTGCTGTAGATCAGGCCTACCATTCGTGTCAAAATTCACTTCAATCTCACCAGTTTCTCCAGGTCTAATTGGAACATTCTTTGGGTATTTTGGAACAGTGCATCCACAACTTCCAATCGCATCTGTAATATATAAATCATTTTCACTGGTATTAGTAAATTTAAAAATTGTTTCTACAATTTCTCCTTCATTAATGAATCCAAAGTCATGAAAAACTTTATCAAATGTTATTTCAGCATAATTATTCTCTTTTTGGATACTTAATTTATTATCAGGGTTTATTTTACTAGATGCACTTTCATTACAACCAAAAATCATAATGGAGAGAGTTAAAAAGGATAAAATAATTCTATGATTCACTTTAATATATTTTATTCAAAATTACTAAAATTTACGATATAAGACCACGACCTTTTTTTACTATTAAACCTTTGTAAGTTAAATCTTTCACAAGGTTATCAATAACTCCATTGACGAATTTACCGGAGCTTGGAGATGAAAACTCTTTGGCAATTTCTATGTACTCATTTAAGGTAACCTTAGTAGGTATTGACGGAAAATATAGTAGTTCTGCAGTTGAAGTAATTAGTATTACATAATCAATTTTAGCAATTCTGTCAGATTCCCAATTAGGTGTCTTCCCGCTAAGATGATCTTTTAAACTATCATATTCTTTTACAACATGGTTTAAAAGATCTTGACCAAATTTAATTTCATCTTGGTAATCAACTAAAGATGGTAAATTAAATGAGTCTGGATTTTGAATATCAACTTTTTCAATATTATTTAAAATAAATGAATTTATGTATGGTAGATCATTAACCCAGTTTATGTTTTGATCCTCAAAAAAATCATGTAGAAGATCTGACTGAGCAATAACATTTGAATATGCATCAATAAAAAAACCAAGATAATCATTACTGTTAGAATCAATATATCTTTTATTTAATGAGATTAAATCATCCTGAAGTTCTATTACGTAATTTAAGTTTAAATCCCAATCAATTATGTTGTTTCTTTTAAAACTCTTTGGATTTAATTTATTAAAAAAGAAAAAATATGGATTATTAGATATGAATGAACAGCTAAACTTATTAGATTCTAAGTTTATATAGTAAGTATTTATCTCCTTTATAAAATCAATGATACAATAAAGAAGATCAATTGAAGTTGAAGAACTATTATTAATGTAAGATCTTAAAGTATCAATACCCATCAACTCTATGGAATTTGAATATACAGATTGGATTACTTTGGTACGAATGTGTCTTCTGTTCAACATCTTTAAAGAACTCAACCAAAATTAATTAAATATTACGATATAATTAAAGTTTAATAGAATTTATAGTGGTTATATTTGTGATAGATAATGAGAGAATTAAGGAGATTAAATAAATTTCTTATAAAGTATAAAGGCAAACTTTTACTTGGACTATTTATCACGATAATATCTAGAGTGTTTTCCTTAGTTACTCCAAGATTAGTTGGGGACTCTATAACAAAAATTGAAAATTATCTAAGTCTCAATAACACATCTACTAATGAGCTCGGGGATATCCTATTTTTTAATATTACTTTAATTATAGGTGCTTCATTTATTTCTGGATTTTTTACATTCTTAATGAGACAGACAATAATTAATGTGTCGAGATTTATTGAATTTGATGTCAAAAATGAAATTTTTGCTCATTATCAATCACTTGATCAGATATTTTACAAGAAAAATAGAACAGGAGATTTAATGAATAGAATTAGTGAAGATGTGAGTAAGGTAAGAATGTACTATGGCCCTGTATTAATGTATGGAACAAATGCTATAGTACTATTTATTATTATAATATTCTACATGTATAGTGTTGCACCAAAATTAACAATCTATAGTTTAATTCCACTACCAATTTTATCAATATTTATTTATAAGATAAGTAATTTAATAAATAAGAAGAGTACTTTAGTTCAAGAAAGCCTATCAGACCTTTCAACGTATTCTCAAGAGAGTTTTAGTGGAATATCTATATTAAAATCATTTAATATACAGGATATAATTTTCAACAAGTTTGATAAATATGCGTTAAATAGTTTTAAAAATTCTTTAAGTCTTGCAAAGATTCAAGCTTGGTTCTTTCCAATTATCCTTTTCTTAGTTGGTTTAAGTAATTTAATTGTTATATATATAGGTGGTAATGAATTTATCAATGGTAATATCGAAATTGGAGTAGTAGCTGAATTTATAATTTATGTGAATATGCTGACTTGGCCTGTAACACTAGTTGGTTGGGTAACATCAATCGTAAAACAAGCAGAGGCATCTCAAAAAAGGATAAATGAATTCTTAGAATCAAAGTCACCATTGAAAAATGGAAAAGATAAATTTAGATATAATAAAAATCAAGACATAACATTTAAAAATGTTAGTTTTAAATATGATCAAACTGGTATTGAAATTTTTAAATCATTTAATTTTAAAATTAAATCAGGTAAAATAATAGGTATAGTTGGAAAAGTAGGATCAGGTAAAACTTCTATAGCAGACTTAATTTCAAGGATTTATGATCCTCAAAAAGGAGAAATTTTTATTGGTGATAAAAATTTAAAGTCCTTTGAAATCAGTGAATTAAGAAAATTAATAAGCTATGTTCCTCAAAATAATTTTTTATTTTCTGAAACAATTCAGAAAAATATTGAATTTGGAAATCCTAATTCTTCAATAGATGATGTAATTAATGCAGCTAAACTAGCTGAGATTGACCTAGAGATAAGAGAATTTAAAAATGGATATAATACAATTCTTGGTGAGAGAGGTGTTACTCTTTCAGGAGGACAAGCACAGAGAATTTCTATTGCAAGATCATTTATAAAGAATTCTGAAATATATTTGTTTGATGATTGTTTTTCTTCATTAGACTCAGATACAGAAGATAAAATTTTAAACAATTTAAAATTAGAATTTAAACATAAAACTTTAATTATAATTAGTCATAGAGTTTCATGTGTAAAGCATGCTGATAGTATAATTGTTTTGGATAATGGTAAAATTATTCAAAGTGGGAACCATAATCAGTTAGTCAAGAATGACGGATATTATAAGGATCTCTACCTTAAACAAAACAGTGAAATTAATAAGTAGATTTGATTATATTTGGTTAAATTAAAAATTATGGAAAATCAAAACGATTACAGTGCTGAGGAAATTTTTTCAAAGGCATTGAGAGCTGGAAGAAGAACTTATTTTTTTGATGTAAGAGAAACTAAAGCTGGAGATTATTACTTAACTATGACTGAAAGTAAAAAGTTCACTAATGAAGATGGAACTTTCTACTACAAAAAACATAAAATTTATCTTTACAAAGAGGATTTTGCTGAATTTAATTCTTCACTTAAAGAGACTTGTGACTTTATCATTGAAAATAAAGGTGAAGAGGTTATAAGTGAAAAGCATGATAAAGATTTTGATAAGAAAAAAGAAACAAAGGTTGAGTCTAAACCTATTGATGAAAAAGATGAAAAAGAAGAGGAGAAAGACTTTGCTGATGTTGATTTTGAGAATGATGATGAATAAATTCTAATTTAAAAAACTCATAATGAAAAAAATTTTATTTCTATTAGCCCCATTATTATGTTTAAATGCTCAAGTTGATCTTGACTACTATTTAGGTGATACAAGTAATTATAATCAGTCAATACCAACGCCAGAGAGCATAATTGGACATCAGGTAGGAGAGCTTCATGTAAGTCATGATAAATTGAGTCATTACATTCAAGAGGTTTCAAAGAATTCTGATAGAGTAAAATTAGTCAACCGAGGAAAAACATATGAAAACAGAGTCTCATGGTTAATGATTATAACAAGTGAATCAAATCACTCAAGGCTTGAAGAAATTAGAAAAAATCATTTAGAATTATCAAATTCAAAAAATAGATCTATAGACTTATCAAATATGCCTGTAGTTGTATATCAAGGATTTTCTGTACATGGAGATGAACCAAGCGGAACAAATGCAAGCTTACCTCTTATTTACTACCTTTTAGCGAGTAATTCAGAAGAAACAAAAGAATTACTAAACAATGTTGTAATTCTATTAGATCCAAGCCTTAATCCGGATGGGCTTCAACGTTTCTCACAATGGGCTAACAGCAATAAGAATCAGAGTTTAAATCCTGATAGTAACGACAGAGAATATAATCAGTATTGGCCTAGAGCAAGAACTAACCATTACTGGTTTGATTTAAATAGGGATTATTTACCTAATCAGTTAATAGAAAGTAATTTTAAAATTCAAACTTATACTGAATGGTTGCCCAACATAATGACCGATCATCATGAAATGGGTACCAACTCATCTTTTTTCTTTCAACCCGGTGTTCCACAAAGAAAAAACCCATTAATTTCTGATCTTAATCAGGAACTAACTAAAGAAATTGGAACCTATCATGAAGATGCACTTAACGAAATAGGATCACTTTATTATTCAGAGGAAGACTATGACGATTTTTATTTTGGTAAGGGATCATCTTATCCAGATATAAATGGAGGTATTGGAATTTTATTTGAACAGGGAAGCTCAAGAGGTCATATTCAAGAAAGCGTGAATGGAATTCTTACATTCCCATTCACTATACGAAATCAACTTAGTACAGCATTTTCGACTCTTAAAGCTGCAAAAAATATGAGAGTTAAACTACTTAATTACATGAAAGATTTTTTTGATGATCAAGTTGATTCAAATCCAAAAAAAAGTGAATATATCATATTTGGAAAATCAAAGGATAAGTCAACAGTTTATCATCTTGCAGATGTTCTTAATAGTCATAAAATTAAGTTTAATAATATCTCAGAGGATATAATTATTAATGGGAATAAATACTTAAAAGATAATAGTTATATAATTCCAATGAATCAACCCAAAAGGACACTTATAAAAGGTATGTTTAATACACAGACTAAATTTCGAGATAGCCTTTTTTATGATGTTTCAGCATGGACATTTCCTTTAGCATTCAATGTAAAGTATGATTACACAGACGGTTTTAGTCAAACTAAAATTTCAAAATTTATAGATAATCAAGTTGATAATTTGACTAAACCTAATGGTTTTGTAGATTCCAAATCTGAATATGCTTATATTTTTGAGCCTCATGAATATTATACTCAGGCTGCTATTTATAAGATTTTAGATCATGGAATAAGAGTAAAGACTGCAACAAGAAGATTCTCAATTAATGGCAAAAAATATGATTATGGAACCTACATGATTCAAGTTCAAAATCAAGAGTTGAGCTCTGATGAGATTTATAAATTATTAAGTAATATATCTGCTGAATATAATGTAAATTTTGAATCACAACCTACTGGGATAACAAATGGAATTGATTTAGGATCTGATTATTTTATAATTGTTAATCAACCAAAGATTGCTCTAATTGTTGGCGATGGAGTTAGAAGCTATGATGCTGGAGAAATTTGGCATCTTCTTGATACTAGATACGATATTCCTATCACAAAGCTTGATATTGGTGATTTAGGATACATTGACCTAAATAAATATTCTCACATTATTTTACCAGATTATAATGGAAACAGGATTAATTCAGATCAGATTGAAGAATATGTAAATAATGGTGGAAACCTAATTGCATATAGAAATTCTATTCGTTGGATTTCTAATAATATTAACGAAATTGAATTATTATCTAACGATTTAATAGCGCAGGAAGTAGCTTTTGACGAAATAGAGGCATTCTATGGTGCACAAGAAACAGGAGGAGCAATATTTGAATCTAACATTGATAAAAGTCATCCAATCAACTATGGTATTGAGTCAAGTACTCTACCTCTCTTTAGAAATTCAAATGTATACATAGCTAAAGATGAACAAAGCTTTAATAATCCTATATTATATACAGATAGTCCGTTAATGAGTGGATATGTATCTGAAGAAAACCTTTCTCTTGTCAAGAAGTCATCACCATTTAAACTAATTAGAAAAGGGAAGGGTAAAATCTTGTTAATGACAGATAATACAAACTTTAGGGCATTCTGGTTTGGGACTAACAGGATTCTGCTTAATATGCTGTTTCACTCAAATATAATGTAGTCTAAGAGACATCACTTAGAAATTTTACTCTGAAAATTCTAAGTTCTTCTTCATCATATTCTCCATTAAATTCTTTGAGTGCATCCGATATATCCTCACTTTCACTACTCATAAAATATTCATGAAGTTCTTCTTGTTGATCTTCATCAAAAATATCATCTACATAATAATCAATATTTAATTTTGTTCCAGAGAAAACAATACTTTCAAGTTCTGCTAATAAAACATTGAATTCAATGCCACGAGAATCACTTATTTCATCAAGAGGTATTTTTTTATCAACATTTTGTATTAATGAAAGTTTTTTAGATGATTTCGAACCTGAAGTTCTTAAAACAATTTCATCTGATTTTTCAATATTATTTTCTTGAATATGTTTTTTTATAAGCTCTATAAATTGAGAGCCGAATTTATTAACCTTACCTTCTCCTACTCCATTAATATTTTTAAATTCATCAATAGTTTCCGGATATTTATATGTCATATCTTCAAGAGAAAATTCTTGAAATATTGCATAAGGAGGTAATGATTTACTTTTTGCAATTCCTTTTCTAAGATTTATCAATTTGCTCAATAATTCATTATCAACAACTGATGATTTAACAGAATGGTTTTCTATTTTTTTAGACTTACTGAAATCATTATCCCTGGACACATAGAATTCTCTTGGATCTGATATAAATTTATTTCCTAAATCAGATATTTTAATAGAGGTAAAATCGATAATATCTTTTTCTAAAAGTCCCTCAACAGTTGCATATGTGATAATTGTTTTCCAAAACTTTTCATTAACCCCAGTTTTTTCATCAAAAGGTAAATTTTTTATAATATCTCTTATTTGAACTTTTTGGTTCTTAGTAAAATGATTTTTTAATAAAAATAATAATTGATCTTTTACATTTATCTTTTCTTTATCATTCTTTAAATTGTCATCCATTTCATGGTCTCTATTTTTATTCAAATCATATTTTTCTCCAAAATAATTTAATAAGAATTTTCTTCTTGAAATAGATGATTCTGCATAAGTAGAAACTTCTTTTAATAGCATAACACCAATATTTCTATCTGATGATTTATTTTTTGATAAAAGTTTTTCTAATTTTTCAACGTCTTGATAGGAGTAATACATAAGACAGTGCCCTTTTCCTCCATCTCTTCCTGCTCTCCCAGTCTCTTGATAATAACCTTCAATACTTTTTGGAATACTATAATGTACTACATATCTCACATCTGGTTTATCAATTCCCATTCCGAAAGCTATGGTAGCTACTATTACATCACATTCATCTTTTAAAAATTTATCTTGATTCTCTTCTCTAAGTTTTTTCTCAAGTCCTGCATGATATGGTAGACTTTTAACACCATTCATATTTAACAGTTGGGATAGTTCTTCTACATTTTTTCTTGATAAACAGTAAATTATTCCGGATTGATTTTGATTTAACTTTATGAATTTTAAAAGGTCAATATCAGTATTATCATTTTTTGCTCTTACTTCATAATATAAATTATTTCGATTAAATGAAGACTTGAATATTTTTAAATTATCAATTTTTAAATTCTTTATAATATCATCTTGAACTTTAGGTGTTGCTGTTGCAGTTAATGCAATAATTTTGATATTAGAATTAATTTGATCGATTATATCCCTTATCTTTCTATATTCTGGCCTAAAATCATGTCCCCATTCAGATATGCAGTGAGCTTCATCAATAGCTATGAATGATACACAAATCTTCTTAAGGAATTCAACAGTATTTGACTTTGAAAGGGTTTCAGGTGCAACAAACAATAATTTTGTTTCTTTTGTCAATACATCGTTTTTTACTTTTTCTATTTCTTCTTTTGTCAATGTTGAGTTTAGAACATGTGCAACTGAATCTTTTATATTGTTTGTTCGAATTAAATCAACCTGATTCTTCATTAATGCAATTAAAGGAGACACTACTATTGCAGTTCCATCCAATATCATGGCAGGTAATTGATAGCAAAGAGATTTTCCTCCTCCGGTTGGCATTATAACAAAAGAATTATTCCCTTCAAGAAGATTATTAATTATTGGCTCTTGTAAATTTTTAAAGGATGTGAAACCAAACTTTTCTTTTAATTGGTTCTTTAGACTATCCAAAATTTAGTTTTTTCAAATTGTTTAAATTTGTACTATATACAATTTAAAATAAATATCCCGTTTTGACTAATGAACAGATAATAAAAAAAATTGCCTTAGATACACTTATTTTAGAGTCAAAATCTATTTACAATCTTTCTAAAGTTTTAGATTCAAACTTTTGTAAAATTATAAATACATTAAAAGTTTGTAATGGCAAAATAGTTATTACTGGTATCGGTAAAAGTGCAATTATTGGTATGAAGATTTCTGCTACCCTAAATTCAACAGGTACAAAATCAATTTTCTTACATTTAGGAGATGCACTACATGGAGATATTGGAGTTATCGGTAAAGATGATATTGTAATTTGTATATCAAAAAGTGGACAATCAAATGAAATAGAATCTCTCTCCAATCATATAAAGAATGAAGGGATTCAGTTGATAGGAATTTCATGTATGAAAGATTCATTGTTAAATAAATTGTCAGATATGTTTATTCATACAGAAATTGAAAGAGAAGCATGTCATAATAATCTAGCTCCTACTTCGAGTTCAACATGCCACTTAGCAATTGGA
>CAJPUS010000040.1 GCA_905380995.1 uncultured Flavobacteriaceae bacterium | reverse complement strand
ACTAATTAATGAGAGGGGTTAAAAAAGAAAATTTACCAACAAAAATATGTGTTGTATGTGGTCTAGAATTTTCATGGAGAAAAAAATGGGAAAAGAGTTGGGATGAGGTTAAATATTGTAGCAAATTATGCAGAAGCAAGGGATAAATAGTTTAGTCTGGTTCAGAAACAATTTGAGGGTTGAAGATAATAGTTCATTAACTAAAGCAATTAATAATTCAGTTAATGTTATAGGGTTCATTAACATTGACCCAAGAAATTTCATTTCTACAAAATATGGATTTAAAAAAACAGAGAAATTTAGAACAAAATTTTTTCTGGAATCTATAGCAGAGTTAAAAAACGAACTTGATAAACTAAATATATCTTTAATAATCACGCATGATTATCCAGATAAGTCAATACCGCAAATAATAAAGCAATATGAAATAAATAAAGTTTTTTTACAAACAGAATGGACTAGAGATGAGCTAATAGAAGATTCGTATTTTCCTAAAGATGTTGATTTAATTAAAGATTTTGATCAGTTTTTATATTCACCGACCGATGTAAAAACATTATACGAAAATATCCCTAGAGGTTTTTCTAACTTTAGAAAAAAATGTGAAAAGTATTTATCAGTTGATGATATTTTGCCAATACCAAAACCATTAAATACTGATAATAAAATTCAAATTGATTACCCAATACCAACACTACCAGATTTAGGATTTAAATTGTTTAAAAATCACACAAACTCAGTATTTAAGTTTAAAGGTGGAGAGATAAATGGTAAAAAAAGAATAGATGATTATTTTTTTAATACACGAAATGTTTCAAATTATAAATTAACTCGAAATGGACTAATCGGAGAAAATTATAGTTCAAAATTTTCTCCATGGTTAGCAAATGGGTGTGTATCAGTAAAATACATTTACAATCAGTTAAAAAAATATGAATCAGAAGTAGATCAAAATGATTCTACATACTGGTTATACTTTGAATTAATTTGGAGAGATTTCTTCAAGTATGTTTCAATGCAACATAAAGATAAGTTTTTTAGTAGAGATGGAATTTATGGTGATGACAAACAGTGGTCAACAGATTTAGAAATATTATCAAATTGGATAAACGGAAAAACAAATGAGCCATTTGTAAACGCAAATATGATTGAACTTCTTGAAACAGGTTTTATGTCAAATAGAGGAAGACAAAATGTAGCAAATTACCTGACTAAAGAGTTAAAAATTGATTGGAGAATTGGTGCAGAGTACTTTGAATCAATGCTAATAGATTATGATGTTCATAGCAATTACGGAAATTGGTTATATAACGCAGGTATTGGAAACGATTCAATGCCATTTAGAAAATTTAATCCAAAGCTTCAATCTGAAAGATATGATCCAGATAAATTATACGAAAAAATTTGGTTAAATGATTAGAAAGTGTTGTCTAGTTTTCCCAAATCAGCTTTTCAAAGAAAGTAATTTAATCAATACTAAAAACTATATTTTTTTAGTTGAGGAAGACCTCTTTTTTAAACAATATAAATTTCACAAACAAAAAATCTCATTTCATAGGGCAACTATGAAATTCTATGAGGATTATCTAAAAAGTCAAAATGTTAAGGTTTCATACATTAATTCAAATGATAATGAATCAAATATTTTAACCTTGTTAGATACTATTAAATCTCAAGGATTTAATCTAATTGAAATGTATGATCCGGTTGATTACATTTTGAGTAAAAGGATAAAGAGGAAATGTAATGAATACAATATAGATCTAATAGTTCATGAGTCTCCTCACTTTTTTAATACCAATGAAGATCTTGAAGACTTTTTTAAGGAATCAAAAAAAAAGTTTTTTCAAACTTCTTTTTATAAGTCTGAAAGAAAAAAAAGAAATATACTTATAGATTCTGATGGAAGACCTGAAGGTGGTGAGTGGACATATGATATATTAAACAGAAAAAAATATCCAAAGGGTGAGATTCCTCCAAAAATTGATTTTCCTAAAGAGACTAAATATATTATTGATTCTCAATCGTATACAGATAAGAACTTCAAAGAAAATTATGGTAAAATGGGTTTATTTAATTATCCAGTTACTTTTGATGAATCTGAAGAATGGTTTAATGATTTTTTAAAAAATAGATTCGTTATGTTTGGTGATTATGAGGATGCAATAGTTAAAAAAGAAATTACATTAAATCATAGTATACTAAGTCCATTAATGAATGTTGGACTTCTTAGTCCAAGGCATGTCATAACTAAATCAATAGATTTTGCTAAAAAGAATAACATTCCGATCAACTCAACGGAGGGGTTTATTAGACAGATAATAGGCTGGAGAGAGTTTATTAGAGGTATTTACATAGCAAAGGGAAGTTATGAAAGAACACTAAACTATTGGGGGTTTAAAAGAAAGATTCCAAGTTCTTTTTACACTGGTGAAACAGGAATAGAACCAATTGATACTTCAATAAAAAAAGTTCTAAGAACAGGATATTTGCATCATATTGAAAGACTTATGATTCTTGGAAACTTCATGTTGCTTTGTGAATTTGACCCTGATGAAGTATACAAATGGTTTATGGAATTATTTATTGACTCTTATGACTGGGTTATGGTTCCTAATGTTTATGGAATGAGCCAATTTGCTGATGGTGGGTTGATGTCTACAAAGCCATACATTAGTAGTAGTAATTATGTATATAAAATGAGTGATTTTAAAAAAGGTGAATGGGATACTATTTGGGATGGGTTATTTTGGAGATTTATGGATAAGCAAAGAGATTTTTTTATAAAAAATCCAAGACTTAGGATGCTTGTAAATACATTTGATAAAATGAGTCCTGAAAAAAAAGAAAAACATATTATAAATGCAGAAAATTTTTTAAGGAAAATTGATAATGAAAAATAAAAGCCTTAATGAAATTGATAGAATAATTGAGATGGCTTGGGAGGATAGAACTCCATTTGAAGCAATATTTAATCAGTTTGACATAAATGAAAAGGAATTAAAAACTATAATGAGGAATAATCTTAAAAAAAGCAGCTTTAAACTTTGGAGAGAAAGAGTTAGTGGGAGGAAGACGAAGCATTCCAAACTTAGAGAGAACAGTGTTGATAGATTTAAATGTAAACTGCAAAGAAACATCTCAAATAACAAAATCTCTAAAAGATAGTTTTATATCCTATCTATATCAGCCCCAATAGATTTTAATCTTTCTACAATGTTTTCATAACCTCTATCTATTTGTTCAACATTCTGGATAATACTTTCTCCCGATGCTGAAAGTGCAGCAATTAGTAATGCTATACCTGCTCTAATATCCGGTGATGTCATTATTGTAGGTTTTAGAGAGGATTTAAAATTATGTCCAATAACAGATGCTCTATGAGGATCACATAAAATTATTTTTGCACCCATATCAATTAGTTTATCTACAAAAAATAATCTACTCTCAAACATTTTTTGATGTATAAGTGTACTTCCACTAGCTTGTGTAGCTACAACAAGGATAATTGATATAAGATCAGGACTAAATCCAGGCCAAGGAGCATCTGAGATAGTTAGTATAGAACCATCAATATAATTTGAGACTGAGTATCCATTAGAGTGTTCAGGTATTAAAATATCATCCCCTTCCCTGTCTATTGTAATTCCAAGTTTTCTAAATACATCTGGGATTTGACCTAAATTATCCCATGATACGTTCTTAATTTTTAATTTACTTCTTGTCATAGCAGCTAAACCAATCCAGCTGCCAATTTCAATCATATCAGGAAGGATGTCATGATACGCCCCACCTAGTGAAGAAACTCCATTAACTTTTAATAAATTAGAACCAATACCCATGATATCTGCACCCATATTGTTTAATAGTAAACAAAGCTGTTGAACATAAGGTTCACATGCTGCGTTGTAAATAGTTGTTTGTCCTTTCGCAAGAGCGGAGGCCATTAAAATGTTTGCAGTACCAGTTACAGAGGCTTCATCAAGTAAAATATTAGTTCCTTTAAGAGAGTTATTTGAAGTAACTGAATACATTTTTATTTCTGAGTTATAATCAAGTTTCGCCCCAAGTTTTTGAAGATTTGTAAAATGTGTATCTAACCTTCTCCTTCCTATTTTATCACCACCGGGCCTAGGAATTGATGCCAAACCAAACCTAGCAAGAAGTGGACCTACTAACATAATTGATCCTCTTAATTTCTTTGCATCATTAATAAATTCCTGACTTTGAAGATATTTTAAATTAATTTTTTTTGAATTAAAAGAATATTTTCCTTTTTCTATTTTATTTACCTTAACACCTAAACTCTTTAATATATCAATGAGTTTTACAACATCAATAATATCAGGAATGTTTGAAATAATTATATCATTATTTGATAGTAGTGTAGCACAAATAACCTGAAGTGCTTCATTTTTTGCACCTTGGGGGGTTATTTCACCGGACAGCTTGACTCCACCTCTTACTCTTAAACTAGACATTAATATCTTCTTTTAGACTTCTTGCGATTTTTGTTGTTAGTCTTATTTGTCTTATAATTATTTGTCTTGACTTTATTCTTAAGAAATTCACTAGAATCTGTTAATGGAAGCTTTGACTCAGGAACCACTAGATCTCCGTCGGATAGATCTGCTAAATGATCAAAAATCACTTTATCATCAACAGAATCTTTGTTCCAATTTAAGAAACATTTCTTCATGTGATTTGCAATGTTGGCAATTAGCTTATCTTTAAGTTCGCCATCTTCCCATTCTAGGGCAATATCAATCATTTTCTTGATATTGTTTCCATAGAATCTGTATTTTGGATAGCTCTGAGGGTATTCTAATTTATTGGGTTTGCTATTAACATAAAGTTCTTTTGATGGTTTATCAAAAGGACTATCAACATCAAGCTCAAAATTTGACATAATAAAGAGCTGAGCCCATAATTTATGTTGGAAATCAGGCACATCTCTTAAATGAGGGTTAAGGTTCCCCATAACACCAATAATAGCTTTAGCCATTTTATTTCTTTCACCCTTATCTTTGAGCTCTACAGCCTGATCTATCATTTGATGAATATGCCTACCATATTCGGGAATTATTAGCTTAGTTCTCTCTGTATTGTATTCTAATGAGTTCATAATCATGCAATTTAATAAATTAATTACCAATCTATAGGCTTATCATGTCATCAATGACACTTGCTTCTTTATAAATTCTTATAACATCTGATGGGGATAAAGCAAGATATTCGAAAGTTACACTTATAAATTTATTATTTGTTGAAGATTTTTGTGAAAGGTTGCCTTTATGGTTATTTAATATTGATTTTAATATTTTTAATTCACCCGCCTCGTTTTTAATAATAAATTTAAATAGGTAATACCCAGGCCATGATTGAGATTCTTTAAGTTGTTTTTCAAATCTTAAATAAAATTCTTCAGATTTAGTGCTTTTATTTGACAATGAAATTAATTTTGTGAATAATATGCAAATATAATAATCCTGAGTTGAGTGTTGTCAGATATTAAAATAAATAAAAGAATTGTACTTGCTGGTGGTCCTGGGACGGGTAAAACTAGTGTCATAAATGCATTAAAAAAAGAAAAATTTTATTGCTTTGAGGAAGCTGCTAGAGAGATTTTTAATGAATTTAAGTTGAGAGGATTAGAGTTTAAGACAGATCCAATTAAAATAAGTGAAAATATTCTTGATAAAAGAAAACATGATTTTGAATCTGCAAATCTTTTAGATTCTAAGAGGAATGTGGTTTTCTATGACAGAGGTATACATGAAATAACTGCTTATCTTAGTTCAATAGGCAAGTCATCAAAATATTGGGATGAATTACCATTTAAATATAAATATGACTTGATTTTCTTATTTGAACCATGGAAAGAAATATATAAAAAGGATGAAAATAGAATTGAAGATTTTAGTGATGCAAAAAAAATTAGTCCTTTTATTGTCAATGTATATAGTCAATGTGGGAATAATATAATTAAGGTCCCCAATTTAAGTATTGAAGAAAGAGTTAAATTTATTTTGAATAATTTACCATGAATGATTTAAAACTGATTTTTTTTGGTACTCCAGAGTTTGCTGTGGAATCTCTCTGTGAAATCAATCTGAGGTTTAAAATAAATTGTGTAGTCACTTCTCCTGACAGAAAATCTGGTAGGGGTCAAAAAATAAGACCAAGTGAGGTCAAAAAATATGCTCAAGAAAATAATATTAAAATTCTTCAGCCCGATAATCTTTACGATAAAAAATTTGTAAATCAAATAAAAAGGATAAATCCTGATTTAATAATTGTTGTAGCATTCAAAAAACTTCCAGCTGAAATATTTTCTATTCCAAAATATGGGACAATTAATCTCCATGCATCATTATTACCTAATTATAGAGGTGCAGCCCCAATTAATTGGTGTTTAATAAATAATGAATTAAAGACAGGCGTTACTACATTCTTTATAAATGATAAAATTGACCATGGAGATTTATTGCTCAAGGAAGAAATAAATATATCAGAAAAGGACAATTATGGTTCTTTACATGTAAAATTATCCTCTATTGGATCAAAACTCTTAATTAAAACTATTAGGGGAGTTATCTCAAACAGTATTATTGCATCGAAGCAAGCTTTTGTTGAAGGTTTGAAAATAGCTCCAAAATTAACTAAAGAAAATACTAGAATAAATTGGAATAAATCTCAAAAAGAAATAATAGGTATGATTAGAGGACTATCTCCAAAACCCGGAGCATGGACATTATTAAAAAATGGAGATAATGAAATGAGAATAAAAATTCTAGAAGCTGAAAAGGTTAATGGTATCTCAAACAACAATGTTGGAAAAATTACAATTAATAATGGAGAAATACACATTTATAATGGACATAATATTATTAATTGCACTACAGTTCAGTTAGAAAATAAAAAAATAATGAGTGCAAAAGAATTAATAAATGGACTAAAACTTTATGAAAATTCCCATGTTTATTGAGAAAATAAGTATGATTATCAACAAAACACATTAATTTATTAACAAAATTCTACTTTTACCCCCTTATTTCATTGGACTTTCATATTATCACATATTTTTGTTTAAACATTAAAATTAAGTGATATGAACAAATCAGAATTAATTGATGCTATGGCAGCTAGCGCTGGCATATCAAAAGCGTCAGCGAAAATGGCTCTAGAATCATTTCTAGGGAGTGTTAGTTCAACTTTAAAAGGTGGTGGAAGAGTTTCACTAGTTGGATTTGGATCTTGGTCAGTCTCTCAAAGAGCTGCTAGAGATGGTAGAAATCCTCAAACTGGCGCAACTATTAAAATTCCAGCAAAGAAAGTTGTAAAATTTAAAGCTGGAGCTGAACTTTCAAGTACAGTAAACTAAGTTTTAAATTCATTTAAAAAATGTCTAGAAAAGGAGCTTCCGTGTGGAGCTCTTTTTTTTAAAATATGAAAGGTAAAATTCTTATCTCGTCACCAAGCTTATTAAATGATTTGGTTTTCTATAAATCAATAATATTGATTGTTGACAAAACTGATGATGATATTACTGGCTTTATATTAAATAGAAGCTTAAACCAATTTTTAACAAAGAATCTAAATTCTTCAGAGAAAATTAAAGTAGATCTATATTATGGTGGTCCTGTATCATCAGAACATTACTTTATAATTAAAAGCAGAAAGAACAACCTAGGTTTGATAAATATCTATGATAATCTATATTGGGGAAATGATATTGAGTTACTATTTATTCAACTTAAAAAAGGGAATATTTGTAATAATGATTTTATTTTATTCGAGGGATATTCAGGATGGAATGTAAAACAATTAGATAATGAAATTTACAATAGAAACTGGACAGTACTTGACAAAAAAGTCAATGAAATTTTTGGTTTAAAAAAGAAAAATAGTTGGAATGTTCAAGCTAAAAAATTGGGAGAAAAATATAGTTTATGGTATAATTCTCCTGATGATATAACATTAAATTAAGTTGAACCTAGTACTTGTTTTAAATCTGAGATTAAACTGTTCCAAAGAAGTTTAGCCTCATCCAGCTCATCCTCATCAGTAAAGTCAGTTATAATAAGTGATACATCCTTAGTAATTTCATCCAGTTGGATTCTAAATTCAAAAAAATAATCTTCTTCATCAACCTCACCGTTTATCCACTGAAATCTAATTTTTTCATTTACTTTTTTTGAAAGAACTCTTGCATATTCCTCAGATTCTCCCCAAAAAAAAGTATACTGTTCACCACGAAAATTGACATCGTCGGAGAACCATTCAGAGAGGCCTGAGGGGGTAGATAAATACTGATATAAAAGCTGCGGAGATGACTGAAAATCATACTCAATTACAAATTCTTTTTTCCTAGACATATATTTTTCAATATATTAAAAAAAGTTAGTATTAACGATAATAAAGAGTTTTTTAGCAATAATTTCTTTGTATTTGTTTTATATATTTGCAGTTGATAATTTGGCGAGGTAGCTCAGTTGGTGAGAGCGTCGGATTCATAACCCGGAGGTCGGGAGTTCAAATCTCCCTCTCGCTACAAAATGTGTTTATGAAAAAAATTACTTTATTTACATTTTTTATTTTGTTATTTGTGACATGCACAAAATCTGATAATTCAGAATCAGAGATTGAAATTGTTGAGAAAGAAATTGAGCAAATTTATAGTTGTGTAAGTTATGATAACCTTTTAGATCCTCAAAATACCAATCAGGATAACTTAATGCAGTATTGGTATAAATTTGTAGACGATGTAAAGTGTACAAGGGGTGGTCCAGATTATGGTGAAAGAAATACATCGCTTAATATTTTTTTTGAATATAGAAGTGTTGCACAAATTGCCTCGGGTGTAACTCCAGATCACATTGCATATTCAACATTTTCTGGCTTTTGTAATGATAATAGAGTAAATGTAGGTGTTCTTTACAACGAATGGACGGAGAAGAATTTGCTACAAAGATTATGGATAATGTACCATGAGTTCGGACATGATGTTTATAAATATGAACATAGTACGGATCCTGCAGATATAATGTACCCGGCAAGCACTAGAGGTGATATAAACATTAATGATTTTATTGAAGCAAAGGACAGAATGTTTAAAAGATCCTTTCCTGGAATCAAGTATATACCATGTCCATCAGAAAGCTAATAAATTTAAAATTTGCATTTATTTTTTTACTTTTTTTTGGATGCTCTAAAAACTCACTAGTTTATGAAGAAATTCCACAGGAAGTATTATATAGTTGCACTGATTATGATAGACTAGCTGATCCAAACTTTGACTCAAATGATTTATATGCCTTCTGGGAAATATTTGTAGCAGATGCTAAGTGCTCAATGAGTTCTAGCCCAGACTACGATAAACTTAATACTGATGTATATATTTTTTATGAATATGAATCAGATGCATTATTTGCATCTGGTGAAGTTCTTGACTATGGTGCTTATGCAGCATCCTCATGCAATGATTCAAGAGTTAGAGTTGGCATTGCCTATAGATATTGGAATGATATAAATATTTGGCAAAAATTAGGGTTAATGTATCATGAATTTGGACATGATGTTTTGAGATATGGTCATAGTTCAAATCCTGATGATATTATGCATGCCACCTCACCTTTTGCAAGTACATATAATGGATTTATAGAATCTAAAAATAGATTTTTTGATAAAAAATTTGATGGATTAAGATATCTTGATTGTAGTTGGTATGAGGGATATGTAAGCGGAACTATGAGAACTAATCTTCCTCATATTTTACATGATTGCGATAAAGATCATAATTAATTAGTCAGTATAACCCATATGAGTCCTCACTAATGGATTCATAATACTAAACCATACTGGAGGGATAAGTGATAATAATATCGAAGTTGGATAACCGTGTGGCAAATGGGGACATTCATCTAATGACTCTAAAACTTGATATTTCTTTGAAGATTTGAAATGATGGTCACTGTGTCTTGTTAGTTCATATAACACAATTCTACCAATTGTATGGTTTGAATTCCAAGAATGATGTGGCTTAACTCTCTCGTATCTTCCACTTGTTTCTTTTTTTCTTAATAGACCATAATGTTCTACATAATTAATTGTTTCTAAAAATAAAAATGATACAACAGACATTCCAATCGATAGTAGAGTTAGATATAGTCCGAAATTATGATAAATTACAAATAAAAATGTTAATTGAAACAGAGTGTAGAAAACCATATCATTTTTAATTGAGAAGAAACTTCTCTTAGAAACCTTAAGGAGCTTAAGTTGAATTTCCCATGCGCTTACATATGTTCTGATAACAGATGTTATCCAAAAGCTATAAACAGTTTGTTTGTATCTTGCTGTTGCAGGATCCTCTGGAGTTGCAACATTTATATGGTGTCCAAAATTGTGCTCTATATAAAAATGCATGTACTGACAAGGCAGATATAAAAGTTTTGAGCATGTTCTTGCAATAATTGATTTTCTGTGACCTAGTTCGTGTCCAACATTAATTCCGTTAGTAGCCATGACTATACTTGATGATAAGATTATCCCTATAATATCATATACTGATGAAGTTAAAGCTAGCTTTTCCAAAGAGAAAAAGAAAATTCCAAAAACAATAGGAATATTTAAATATAGTAAGAAGTCAAAAAAAGGATCAAGCAATCTATTTCTCTTTTCTTGCTCTGTATACTTTTCATCGCTTTTCTTTACAATTATTTCAAGGATAGGTATAAAAATAAATGTAAAGATAACTGCTAAATAATTATAAAAGCCACCAAAAGAGATACCAATAAACGCAATGAGAGCAATAGAATATGACATTAAGTATTTAAGATCTTTCATTATAGATTATTCGCTTTTATTAAGTTTAACGCAGAACCATTTTTATACCATTCTATTTGCTGTTGGTTAAAAGTATGGTTCAATTTAATAATTTCTTTAGAATTATCTAAATGAATTATCTCAAGAGAAATGGATTTATTTGGTAAAAAAGATTCTAAATCAATAAAGTTGAATACATCATCTTCCTCTATTTTATTATAATCATTTTCCTCATCAAATGTCAAAGCTAACATTCCCTGTTTCTTTAAATTAGTTTCATGAATTCTAGCAAAAGACTTAACAATCACTGCTTTAATACCCAGATGTCTTGGTTCCATAGCCGCATGTTCTCTAGAGGATCCCTCACCATAATTATGATCTCCAATAACTATAGTATCTATTTTATTTTTTTTATAAAATCTTTGAGTCTCTGGAACTGAACCATACTCGCCTGTAATTTGATTTTTGACAAGGTTTGTCTTCATGTTGAAGTGATTAACTGCACCTATTAAGCAATTATCAGAGATATTATCTAAGTGTCCTCTAAACCTTAACCATGGTCCAGCCATTGAGATATGGTCAGTGGTACACTTCCCATGGGCCTTTATTAAAAGTTTAGCATTATAAATATTTTTACCATCCCATGGATTAAATGCTTTAAGTATTTGTAGTCTTTTTGAATTTGGATCTATATTTATTTGAATATCAGACCCATCTTTAGGAGGTTCAACATAACCATTGTCCTCACAATCAAAACCATTTGACGGCAATTCATCTCCAATTGGAGGATCCAGAGCAACTTCTTCTCCATCCTCAGAAATTAAATTATCAGTGATAGGATTAAAGTCAAGATTTCCAGACAGGGCAACAGCCATTACCATTTCTGGTGAAGTCACAAATGCGTGAGTATTAGGGTTACCATCTGCTCTTTTGGCAAAATTTCTATTAAAGGAATGTATGATTGAATTTCTTTCAGTATTATTTTCACCTTCCCTATTCCATTGACCAATGCATGGTCCACAAGCATTAGTAAATATCTTTGATTCAAGTTTTTCAAAAAGATCAATTAAACCATCTCTTTCAGCTGTATATCTTACCTGCTCTGAACCTGGATTTATTCCTAGTTTAGATTTTATCTTAATATTCTTTTCTAAAGCTTGTTTTGCAATTGAAGCTGCTCTGGAGAGATCCTCGTATGATGAGTTTGTACAAGACCCAATAAGACCCCATTTTATATCAGTAGGCCAGCCTTCTGACTTGGCTTTATCTTTCATTTCATTTACAGGCGTTGCTAGATCAGGAGTAAACGGCCCATTGATGTGGGGTGTAAGAGTGTTTAAATCAATTTCAATAATTTCATCAAAATATTTATTTGGATTATCATAAACTTCTTGGTCTGCTCTGAGATCATCTTTAATATTTAAAGCAGCGTTTACTATATCTTCTCTTTCAGTTGATTTTAAATATCTTTCCATTGATTTGTCATATGCAAATATCGATGTAGTTGCTCCAACTTCAGCGCCCATGTTACAGATTGTACCTTTTCCTGTACATGATAGAGATTCAGCTCCTTCTCCAAAATATTCAAGTATATATCCTGTTCCACCCTTTACAGTTAAAATTCCTGCTACTTTTAAAATTACATCTTTGGCTGAGGCCCATCCATTTAATTGACCAGTTAGTTTGATACCAATTAATTTTGGAAATTTTAACTCCCATGGCATACCTGCCATAACATCAACTGCATCAGCTCCCCCTACACCTATCGCAACCATTCCTAAACCACCTGCATTAACTGTGTGTGAATCTGTACCAATCATCATACCTCCTGGAAAAGCGTAATTTTCTAAAATAACTTGATGAATGATTCCTGCTCCTGGTTTCCAAAACCCAATACCATACTTTCTTGATACGGATTCTAAAAAATTAAAAACTTCTGAACTAACCTTATTTGCATTCTTAAGATCTTTTTGTGCACCAGATTGAGCTAAAATTAAATGATCACAGTGGACCGTTGTTGGGACTGCTACTTTATCCTTTCCAGCTTGCATAAATTGTAGAAGTGCCATCTGAGCAGTTGCATCTTGGCATGTAACTCGGTCAGGACCAAAATTGACATAATCTTCGCCTCTTTTAAAAACTATATTTGATGATTCATTCCATAGATGAGAGTATAAGATTTTTTCTGCGTAAGTTAAAGGTCTGCCAACAATTTTCCTCGCATTATCAATCTTAGAAGACATCTTAGAGTATAAAGTCTTTATAACATCAATATCAAAAGCCATAAAATTTTTTTCAAAAATAACACAATATTATTTACTCATCTCTATAATTTCCTTAATAATATTATAATTAGAATCTAATGATATTTTTTTATCAATAGCAGAAAGATGGATTTCATTAAAACCTGCATTTTTAAATAATTTAAAATTTTTAGTATTGATTCCTCCACCTGGCATAATTGTAATTTTATCTATAGCCAAAGAATTTAAATAATTTAAATTTTTTAATCCCTTTTCTGAGTCAATTTTACTTCCTGAACAAAGTATCCTGTCAAATTTATTCTCAATTATTTGCTCTAATGATTTTTCTTGATTTGTTAAATAGTCAAAAGCTCTGTGAAAGGTCAAGTCATAACTATCAGTTGCACTTCTAAATTCACTTAATAATGTGTTATCTAATTGATTTTTATTATTGTGAAACCCTACAACAAAGCCACTAATATTATAATTTTTAAATTCTTGAATTGATTCAAACATTTTACATAACTCCTTATTATTAAATTGAAAATTACCACCTCTAGGTCTTATTAGCACATTAATTGGAATTTTAGATATTTTCATTGACTCATTAAAAAAATTTTTGCTTGGAGTTATTCCGCCAATTAGATAATTTTCACATAATTCAATACGTTCAGCACCAGCATTTTGAGCATTTATAATTGAGTCGATACTAGTAGTACAAATTTCAATAATCATAATCTAAAATTAAGAATACAGTATTTTTAATTTTAATAAAAAAATAATTTTAATGATATTTAATATAAGAAAAGTTTATTGTCAAATAGATTAAATTTTAATTGTTTTTAATAAATTAGAATGTTTATGGAAATTCTTAAGTCTAAAGAAAGGTATGATGTAATTGTTGTTGGTTCTGGTGCAGCTGGTGGAATAACTTCTAAAATTTTAACTGATGCAGGACTTAAGATTGCTCTTATTGAAGCTGGACCTTATTTTGACCCTGCAGACCCTAAACAACAAACTCAGTTTAAACCAACTTGGGCATCTCCAAGAAGAGGATCATCTGTAACAAGAAGATTTGGTGACTTTCATATGTCTTATGGAGATTGGAAAGTTGATGGTGAACCATACTCATCTAAAGATGATACTGATTTTATGTGGTGGAGATCAAGAATGTTAGGTGGAAGAACAAATCACTGGGGAAGAATTGCCTCAAGACTTGGCCCAAAAGATTTTAAATGTAAAGATTTTTATGATTTGGATGAAAATTGGCCAATAACTTATGAAGATATTAAACCATATTACGATAAGCTTGATAAATTAATTGGTGTTTTTGGTACAAAAGAAAATCTTCCTAATGATCCAGATGGTTTTTTTTTACCGCCACCAAAGCCAAGGCTACACGAATTATATTATATTAAGGGTGCTAGAAAATCTGGTATAAATGTAATACCTTCTAGATTGTCTGTTCTTACAAAGAGAATAAACAATGAAAGAGGAATATGTATGTTCTGTGGTCAATGCGAGAGATCATGTTCTGTGTATGCCTGTTTCTCTTCAAGTTCAAGTTTAGTAATACCATCATTAAAGGGAGGTCTTGTTGACTTATACACTGATTCAATGGTTAGAAAAGTAAATACTGACAATAATGGTCTTGCAACTGGTGTTTCATTTATAGATAAGAAGAACGGAAAAGAATACTCGCTACGAGCAAAAGTAGTAGTTCTTGGTGCATCCTCATGTAGTAGTGCAAGGATTTTACTAAATTCCAAGAGTAATGCTCATCCCAATGGATTAGGAAATAGTAGTGGTTTGATTGGAAAGTATCTTCAAGACACTGTTGGTACTTCAAAACAAATTTTTGTTCCTGAACTGATGAACAGAAAAACTTATAATGAAGATGGTGTTGGTGGTGCTCATGTATACACTCCATGGTGGCTTCATGATAAAAAACTTGACTTTCCAGTAGGATATCACATTGAAACATCTTATCGAAACCTTGGCATGCCTCAATTTGGTGTTGGAGGATATATCCCAAATGATTTTAATAAGTTTTTTGGATTAAGAGTTGGTGGTTATGGTGAACAAATTAGAAAAGATGTAAAAAAATATTGGGGATCTACAATATCTCTTGAAAGTAGAGGTGGTGCTATACCTGACATAAATAATTATTGTGAAATAGATAAAAACAAAAAAGATATATATGGAATACCAGTACTAAAATTTAATTACAAGTGGGCAAACTCTGAATTGAATCAAGCAAAACATGCTCAAGATATTTATGAAGAGTTGGCGTATAATATGGATGGTATTATATTGGGTGATAAACCAGGAAAAGAACAAAATTATGGTATCTCAACACCTGGTTCAATAATCCATGAAGTAGGTACTACTCGTATGGGAAATGATACAAATACCTCTGTTGTTAATAAGTATGAAAGACTTCATGATGTTGATAATGTTTATGTTGTAGATGCCGGACCCTTTGTTTTTAAAGGTGATAAGAATCCTACCTGGACTATAATGGCTCTTGCATGGAGAACATCCGAACATATAATTTCAGAACTAAAAAAACAAAATATTTAATGAAAAGAAGAGATAGCATTAAAACAATTTTTCTTTCATCTATCGGAGCATCCATTAGTCTAGAAAGTTGTATTACACCAGTTGGGGAAAGTATCGCTGACAAAGTTTGGGAATATCAATATGGTAGAACTCCTCATGAGAAAAGTAGAGATGAGAAATTCTTAAATTCTATATTTTTTGATCAAACAGAACTCAAGATAATTGAAAGGATAGCAAATATTATTATACCACCAAATCAATATGGAAATGTGAATGATGCCAAAGTTGTAGAAATGATAGAATTTATTGCGAAAGATTGGAGTACTCCTGCTCATAATAATTATGGTGAAAATGTCTTAAGAAAAGGATTAATAGTGATAAATCAATTATTTATAAAGAATTTTAATAAAGATCTTCTTGAATGTTCAGATGATGAAATCAAAATAATCTTTGATAAGATATCCTACCAAGATAATGTTAGTGAAGATCTTTCCGAAGCTGCAAGCTTATTTGCTACATATAGATATATGGTTGTGACAGGATGGTTTACCTCTGAAGTTGGAATGAAAGATTTGGGATACAAAGGAAACATACCAAATGTTTGGGATGGAGTTCCGGATGAAGTTTTGAAAGATCATTCTGTTTCTTATGATAAAGAATGGATTGAAAAATGTGTAGATCAGTCTAAAAGAAATGACTTGGCCGTGTGGGATGATGATGGAAATCTTATTACATAATAAATAATAAACCTGTATTAGAGTGAGTATTGCGTAAACTCCAAAAAACAGGATTAAGGCTAATTAAACATTCAAGGATCTATTCTGGATAGCTTGCTTTAGCATCTAAACTCACCTTTCTTAATTAATACTCGTTGAGTTTACCAAGAATCACTAATACAGGTTGTAGCTAATTTAAGAAGTTAAAATGGATTTATCAATATCATCAATAATTTTTAATATAATTTTTTCAACTTCACTTTCATAATTATTTGATTTTGACTTATTCTGTAAATTTTTTGCTGCA
>CAJPUS010000039.1 GCA_905380995.1 uncultured Flavobacteriaceae bacterium | reverse complement strand
CACTCATCAACCGCTTGAGGGCCCAACATCATGGTATGAGGCACATTTAAACAGTCAAGAAGGTACAAATATAATTGGTACTTTATATCCTGGTACTCCAAATATTCTAATTGGCGTAAATGAAAATTTAGGATGGTCTCATACTGTCAATTATCCTGACAAAACTGATGTGTTTAAACTTAAAATGAAAAAAAATGGAAAATACATTGTAGATGACAAAGAATACGATCTTGAAAAATACAAAGCAAAAATTACAATTAAAATTCTAGGTATACCAATTAAAATCAATCGCAAATATTATAGAAGTATATTTGGACCAACTCTTAAGAATAAATCTGGATATTTTTCAATCAGGACTTCTACTCTCTTTAATATTCAAGCTTTAGAGCAATGGTGGAAAATGGGTAAAGCAAAAAACTTCACTGAGTTTTATAACACCTATAAAATGAAACAGATACCTGGTTTTAACGTTGGATATGCCGATAAATATGATACTATATTTTATATGTCTAATGCATTACTTCCAAAAAGAGCTCAAGGGTATAATTGGAAAGGTATAGTACCAGGTGATACAATGGAGACTCTATGGACTGATTACCATGAAATTGAGGATCTTCCCCAAGTTATCCAACCAGAATCGGGATACATATATAATGCGAATCATTCACCTTTTAAATCAACATCAGTAACTGAAAACCCTAGAGAAGAAGACTACGATAAATTAATGGGTTATGAGACTTATGATAACAATAGATCTTTGAGACTTAAAGAACTTATTGACAAATTCGATAAGATTTCTTACAAGGATTTTAAAAATATTAAGTATGATAATTCTTTTCCATCTAAGTTTAATTACAACTTTATGGATATAAACATTATAGATAATATTAAACTTGATAAAAATCATGAACTCTTTGAAATACTTAATGAAATTCAAAATTGGGATAGAAAAACAGATATAAACTCGATTGGTGCTGGATTATATGGTGTATTTTATTATCAATTAATTAATAATTATGCTGACCAAATTAGAAAACTTTCATCTGAGGATAAACCTGTTTCTAAAGAAATTATTCTATCTGCAATTTCAGATATCAAAACCTATTTAAACAAAAATTTTGGGAAAGTAAAAATTACCCTTGGTGATTTTCAAAAGCTTGTAAGAGGAGAAAATGAAATACCAATTTGGGGGCTTCCTGATGTAATAACAGCTATGTCGTCAGTAAAATATAAAAATGGAATGAGAAAAGTATATGCTGGTGAGTCATATATTGGACTGGTTAGATTTAATAAGGATGGTCCTATATTGGAAAGTATAATGTCTTTTGGAAATTCAGATGATCCAGATTCCAATCATTTTGTAGATCAGATGAATATGTATTCAAAGTTTCAAACAAAAAAGATGACGTTCGAAAGAAAAGAGATATATAGAAATGCAAAAAGTATATACAATCCTAATTAATCAATATTTTTTGCCTCATCATAAATTTTCTCATATAACGGAATTACCTTTTTAATATCATATTTCTTTGCATTCTCAAATGCCTGAGATCTATACTTGTTCATTAAAGATTTATCAGAAAGTATTTTTATAGCATTTGAAGCCATTGATTCAATATCACCAATATCACTTGTATATCCTGAGTTTCCATTTATGTTTAACTCTTTCAAGCCACCAGTATTTGTTGATATTACAGGGACTTTTAATGCCATAGCCTCAAGTGCTGCAAGACCAAAACTTTCTTTTTCTGAAGGAAGTAGGAAAAGATCAGATGAACACAGAATCTGATCAACTTGATTTGTCTTGCCTAGGAAAATTACTCTATTCTTTAAACTGTTTTTTCTCAAATAATCTTTTGCCTTCTTTTTATCAGGACCATCACCAACCATGATAAGCTTTGAACTTATTTTTAAATTTATTTTTTCAAAAATCTTTATAACATCAATAATTCTTTTTAAAGGTCTGAAATTACTAATATGAACTATAATTTTTTCATCTACTTGAGTTAAAACGTTTTTATCTGAGAAACTATAGTTTTTATTATATTTTTCTATATCAACAAAGTTTGGTATAACTTTAATTTCTCTTTTTATTCCAAAAAATTCCCTTGTATCATCCATCAGGCTTTTTGACACACAAGTAACTATATCTGAGTTATTAATACTAAATGTAACTGCCGGTTTATAAAAAGGATGATTACCTACAAGGGTGATATCAGTTCCATGTAGAGTTGTAATTATTGGGATTTTATATCCATTTTGATTAAGTATTTTCTTAGCCATATATGCAGCATAAGCATGGGGTATTGCATAATGGACATGAAGGACATCTATCTTATGTTTTGAAACAACATCATATAATTTGCTGGATAATGCCAGCTCATATGGTTCATATTTAAATAATGGATAATTAGGAACATTTACCTCATGATAATGGAGATTCACTGATAAAGCATCTAATCTGACAGGCTGACTGTAAGTTATAAAATGAATCTCATAACCCTTTTTTGATAATTCTATACCCAGCTCTGTAGCTACAACCCCAGAGCCACCGAATGTTGGATAGCATACAATTCCTATTTTCATTTAAAGTCAATTAAGGATTTATAAACAATTTCTTGTGATCTTGTTCTTGTATTACTAGTTTGCAATAAAGTATTTTTTCTGGTAGGGTAAGTCCTATTTGAGAGGAATATAAATATTAAATCTTTATCTGGATCAGCCCATGCCATTGAACCAGTATATCCATAGTGACCAAAACTTTTTAGTGATACACCACCGAATGTTGAACCATGTTTACCTTCAATTTGAGGTTTATCAAATCCTACTCCACTCCTATTATTTTTATCACAGAAATAGCAAAAATTAAACTTATCAAATGAATCTTGAGAAAACAATTTTAAGTTGTCATATTTACCTTTTTGAATCATTGCCTGTAGGACAATTGCTACTTCATACGAATTAGAGAATAAACCAGCATGACCTGATATGCCACCTAACATTGCAGCACCCTCATCATGAACATATCCTTGTAATTTTGAGTGTCTAAAAAAATCATCTCTTTCACTCGGCACTATCTCATTGAGGTTAATCTTATCAATTGGGTTAAACATTGTTCTTTTCAAACCAAGTCTTTTAAAAATTCTATCATTGGCCAAAATATTTAATGGCTTATTATACTTATCTTCAAACCAAAACTTTAAAAAATAAAAAGGCAGATCAGAGTATTTATATTCTAATTCCTCTCTCAGTTCACTATTTATAATAGATTTAAAAATCTTCTCTCTATAATTGGTCTTTAGGTACAAGTTTTCAGATACTAATGTTGAATATGAAGACTTTGAATTTCTTTTATAAAACCTTGATTTAGGTTTTTCTTTCCTGTCCAATGTTTCTTCGTAGAAAGGAATCCAGGGTCTTAACCTCGCATAATGAGATAACATCTCTCTCAAGGGTATTTGAGCTTTATCTTTTAATCTTTTTTTTGGAAAGAGGTCAGATAACTTTGTATTTAAATTTAATTCACCTTTATCATACTCTTGTAAAACTAGAGGCATTGTTGCAATTATTTTTGTAATTGATGAAAGATCAAATACATGACTATTTTCAAGCTTAACTTTCTTTTCATATGTATGATATCCAAAACTTTTATTATAAATGACTTTACCATTTTTGGAGACAAGCATTTGAATCCCTGGAGCAATCATTGAATCAATACTTCTGATTGCAATAGAGTCAAGATATTGAAGTTTTCTAGAATTAAAACCTTCATAGGCAGGTCTAGAAAAACCAAGTATTTGTTTTTTATTAAAAGTTAATCCATGATTTACATTAAAAAAATTATTTGAGACAGGAATTCTACCTTTAAATGTCCTGACACCAAACATTAAGTCTGCAGAAATTTCTTGAGAGATCATATTATTTTGATAGGATATAATAATTGATTCAAAATTATCAATTGATGTAAAAGAATTTAGACTATATGGATTCAAGAATAAGTTCAAAATTACATTGTTAGTTTTACTAATATTATCTATTTTATCAACTACATCATCAGGTATAATATTTGATGCATATGGACTTGAACTAGAACCATGATATGTTATGATGATTGCATCATAATTAGTTTTTTTGTGTAGTAATGAGTAATCATCACTATTAAATTTTTCGATATCAACATACATTCCCATTTTATTAGTAAAATACTCGCTATTATTGTTTTTACCGAAGGATACATGTAAATACTTTTTATTAGCTGATAAGGGCATCGCCTCTTTAGTGTTCTTGACAAGAGTGATAGCTGATTCAATTGCTTTTGAATATAAAAGTGAGTCTTTTGGTGTATTAACTTTTTCAAGAATATTTTTAGTTTTTATCTCTTTATAATTATGCAGTCCTGATTTAGCTTTTAGTGATAAGATTTTTTTTACTGATTTAGATAGTCTTTCCTCAGATATATTTCCTGCATAATATGAGTCAACAATTAATTTTACTCCTAAAGAAACATTAGTTGACATTAAAAGTATGTCATTACCAACTTCAAAGGCTCTTAAATCGACATTGATACTTGGATTTTGAAGGACACCCTTCATATCAAGTGCATCAGTTACAGTAATTCCTTCATAACTATATTCTCCTCTCAATAGATTTCCTACGGTTTTATGTGACAAAGAAGATGGATATTTTTTATCAATTGAAGGAACACTTAAGTGAGCCAACATTACAGATTCAGCTAGTCCATCCTCAATAAGTTTCTTAAATGGAAATAGTTCAACATTATTTAATCTTTTCATGTTTCCACTTATTAGTGGAAGTGTTTTATGAGAGTCTTTATCTGTATCACCGTGACCTGGAAAATGCTTTATCGAAGTATAAATTCCAACTTCTTTATGACCCTGAATATAAGCCTTTGCTTTGTTATAGACATTTAAAGGATCCTCTCCAAATGACCTGTTTCCTATGATTGGATTTTTAGAGTTATTATTTACGTCAACGGATGGTGAAAAATTAAAGTGAATACCTAATGCTTTATTTTGCTCAGCTATCCTTTTTGAAATATCTCTTACAAGAGAGTCATTTTGGATAGCTCCTAAAGTCATATTCCATGGATGAGCAAAAACGTCTGATAACCTTTGTGATGGTCCCCATTCAGCATCCATAGAAATCAATAAAGGAGTTTTGGCAATAGATTGAAACTTATTTAACCACTCTAAGTGGGACTTAGTTGTTCCAATTGAGAATAATAGACCACCTATTTTATCTTCTACAACAAGTTTTTTTATTTCATCAAAGTTTGATTGTTCAGGTGAAACCCAGTTAACAAATAGTTGAGCTACCTTTTCTTCGGTTGATAATGATATGTAAACGCTATCAACCCATTTTTTTTCAGATGTGTTCAGATTATTATAAATGTTTTGTGAGAACACAAAGGTCATATTCAATAAAAGTATTAAGCTGTTTCTTAGCATATTACAAAAATTTAGAAAGCCATGATGATCTAATTTTTATTTCAAAATTATCTAAAAGTTCAGCCTTTTTGCTAATAGCTGTGTTGAATATTATAGTCTCTGAAGAAAATGTTCCATCTTTAATTTTCTTTTTTAAATCATTAAGACTAACAGAGGAAATTTTGTTATCTTTTATGTAATTAACCACTAACCTATTTAATAAATTTAAATTTATAGATTCTGAAATGTCATTAATAAGTTGCAATGAATAGTCAATTGAGCATCCGCCTATTGGATTCACATTTTCATTAACAGCAATTACAATGAATCTTTTATTAATAATTGAATATGAACATTCCAGATCTTTTCCATGAGCTTGCCAAGTATTAAGAAACGATGAGGCTTTATCATTTATGATAGCTATTTCTGATTCTAGTAAGTCTCTGTCAGATTGATATGTCCATATTCTAGAATCATCAGGCATATTTTGGAAGTCTACTATCATAAGTCTTCTGCTTTTTCTATCATTTGAGCTATATCAACTACATCAATGTCCTTCTCTTTTGATGTCATACCATCACTCATCATTGTGCTACAAAAGGGACAACTTACAGCAACAATTTTTGAATCTGTTTCTATTGCTTCATCTGATCTTTTTATGTTTATATCTTGATTTCCCTTTTCAGGTTCTTTAAACATTTGTGCACCACCTGCTCCACAACATAATGATTTGGATTTACAACTTTTCATTTCCACAAGCTCAGCATCTAATTTTTTGATTAGTTCTCTAGGAGCCTCATAAATTCCATTAGCTCTTCCAAGATAACATGGGTCATGATAAGTAATCTTTTTACCCTTATATACCCCCCCTGAAATTGAAATCTTATTTTCTTTAACTAAATTGTTAATAAAGGTTGTGTGATGTATTACCTTATAATTACCACCTAGTTCAGGATATTCATTCTTTAAAGTATTAAAACAATGAGGGCAAGTAGTAATTATATTTTTTACATCATATGAGTTAAGTATTTCAATATTAGATATAGCTTTCATTTGAAAAAGAAATTCATTTCCAGATCTTTTTGCAGGGTCACCAGTACATGATTCCTCTTTACCAAGAACTGCATATGATATATTTGCTTTATTAAGAATTTTAATAAAAGCTTTAGTTACCTTCTTTGATCTATCATCAAAACTTCCAGCACACCCAATCCAAAATAAATATTCTGGATTCACACCTTTTAATTTAAGTTCAGATAAAATTGGGACTTTCATTATTTATTATTTAATTCTTCATCATCAAAGACCTCTATGGTAACTTTTTTTTCAATTAAATCTGTGAATTTACCATTATACTTAGTAGCCTTTACAAGGTGATTATCAATCCAATGATAATTTCCTCCTCTAGGCTTTCCCATAAGTAAACTGTGGTATTTAAACCCATTATCATTTAACCATTTCTCTGTTACCTTTCTATGAGATTCAATTCTAGCAGTAAAGAAACATATTACATGACCTTTATCGTACCAGCTATTAATTGTTTCTAAGGCATCAGGATAAAGTTTTGCTGTGGACATTCTTGCGGGCTCCTCATTTGGAACATCATCGCAAATTGTTCCATCTATATCTATTAAATAGTTTTTTATACCCTCAGGCAATATAGGACTGACTTTTTTACCCTTTTCAATTTTTTGTTGTAAATAATTTTCTACTTCTTCTTTTTTCATAAATAATTTTAAGATTCTTGAATCCAAAGTTCTCTATCCTGCTGATTATAAGGCCATGGAGCTCCATTGTTTTCTATGTTATTCATCATGTTGTTTAAGTCTGGATGAGCTGATGATTCTTCCATAATTAAATATTGTCTCATATCCATTATTATTGACAATGGATCAATCTCTATTGGACAAGCTTCAACACATGCATTACAGGAGGTACAAGCCCACAATTCTTCTTTTGAAATGTAGTTATCTAATAAACTATCACCATCATCTATAAACTTTCCATTGTTCAATGATATGTTTTTTGAAACTTTCTCAAGTCTGTCTCTTGTGTCCATCATAATTTTTCTTGGAGATAGTTTTTTTCCTGTTAGATGAGCTGGGCATTCACTACTACACCTACCACATTCAGTGCATGAGTAAGCATTCATTAGTTGGACCCAATTTAAATCTAAAACATCTGAAGCACCAAACTTATCAATATTGCCATTAGATTCTGATGCTTTTTCTGGATAAAACATTTGAAGAACCTCATTTTTAACCGATTTTAAAACCTCAAATTTTCCTTTATCTCCGAGATTTGCATAAAAAGTATTGGGAAAGGCTAATAGAATATGCAAGTGTTTGGAATAATAAAGATAATTAAGGAAAAAGAAAATTCCTAATATATGTAACCACCAAAAAATTCTTTCGAGTGTATAAACTGTAGAAGTTTGAAAAGAATCAAATAATGGGACAATAAAAGAGGAAACCGGAAATGCTCCAGCTTTGGAGTAACCCATGTAATTTCTCTCTTGAAGAATTAAATCAGTAGCATTCATTGACAAAAACAAAAGCATTAATACTATTTCAAAATATAGAATATTATCCGCGTCAAACTTTGGCCAACCTTCCATTTCACTGCTTAAAAACCTTTTAATTTTAACAATGTTTCTTCTTGTCCAAAACAAAACCACTGAAATTAATACAAGTAGTGCGAAAATCTCAAAAGTAGCAATTAAGAAGTTATAAAAACTGGTATTAAAATATTTAGAAAAAAATCTATGAGACCCAGTAACTCCATCAATTAGTATTTCAAGTAGTTCAATATTAATTATTATAAAACCTATGTATACTATAACATGTAAAAACCCTGAAATGGGTTTTGTTACCATTTTTGATTGACCAAGAGCGACCCTAGCCATATTATAAAATCTTTTTTTAAGATTATCTGATCTATAAACTGGTTTTCCAAGTTTAATAACTGTAACTATTTTTTTAATATTTATTATAAAAAAACCAACTGAAAAGATCAGTATAATGCTAAAGAGTATGTTAGGTAATATATCAATCATTTATTTTCTACCAAAAACTGAAAAATGAACATATTTTTTGGGATTTATTTTTATGTCTTCAATTAGTAAATTTAAATTCTCCAAAGACAAATTAAGATTACTGTAAATATCATCATCATTAATTAGCTTACCAATTGTCGATTCATCTGAATCTAATTTACTTACAATTGAGTTTATACCATCAATTGAAACCTGTAGATTTGAAATCAAACTAGATAAACCAGAGGAATTTAATTCATTTGATACATTTGAAAGATTAAAACTAAGAGTCTCAAAATTATCAATTGTGTTTTTAATCTGATTATTTTTGACTGTCAAAGTTTGTTCAATAATAATCGAAGAATTGTTAATAGCATTAATCGCAGAAGTCAAAAGACTAATTGATTCTTTAATTTCCTCTTGAGTTTGTCTATTTAGTACATTAGATGCACCAGTAAAGATAGAGTCAACACTTGTAATTGTACTTTGAAGTTGTCGAGACAGAGGCTCTATTTGCCTATTTATTAATTCAGTCAATCCTGGTCTAACATTAGAATTTAAAGTATCACCTGTCTTAACAATAAATTCCCTATCAAAAACAGGCTCAATTGAAATCGCTAGTCCACCAAGAACACCTGTTTCGTATATAGAAGCAGTGCTTTTTGAAGAAAAGTTTAACTTGTCTTTAACCTTAAAAGTGACAAGAATTTTTGTTGAGTTTGGTAAGAATTCTAGTTCAGTTACATTACCTATGGATAAGCCATTAATCATTACATTGGCTCCTACCAGTAAACCATCTACCTGATCGTATACAGCATAAATTGTTTTTTGTCTATCAAGGAGTGATGAACCTTTCAAATAATTAAAACCAAATATAAAAAGCAATATGGTTGATAAAACAAAAAACGCAGCTTTAACTTCTTTTGATAGTCTCAATGTAATTTAGGTTTATAGTTGCAAAAATAAGAATAATTTAGTTAGTCAAAAATTATATGCAAACTCAATTTAATCTTCTAACCTTTTTATTTTTAGATGTTACTAAAAAAGATGAGTTAAAACCATAATTTTTTGCAATTTTTAAAGATTCGTTAGCTGCTTCCAATGATTTATGCTCTCCATATAAGTATTTATAAACTTTACCTTCTCTCACTACATCAACTGACTTTAATCCATTGAAGTTATAAGGTTTAAGCTCAAGAAGTTTTTTACTTGCTGCAATTTGAACTCTATATATAATTTCATCTTTCACATAATTATTTGTAAGGGTTGTACTTGAAAGATTATTAAAGAATTCATCTTTGTATTTAACGACCGCGTTTGATATTGATTCTGCCATCTCAGTTTGGCCTTTTACTGAATTTAAATATGCACCCTCTTTCTTATTAGTCAGGAAACCAAGTTCTATTAGCACGCTTGGCATATAAGTATATTTTAAAACAATAAACCCAGCCTGTTTAATATTTCTGTTTTTTCTATTTAGCGCATCAACAAAACCATTTTGAATATAAGATGCTGCAATAATACTTTGATCAAGGTACTCTTCTTGCATTAAAGTTAGCCCAATAACAGATTCTGGGTTATTTGGATCAAAACCTTTGTAAGTATTTTCGTAATCTTC
>CAJPUS010000038.1 GCA_905380995.1 uncultured Flavobacteriaceae bacterium | reverse complement strand
AGCAATGTCTTTGCAAAAAATTAAGGGCTTTAGTCCAAGTGACTTTGGTGCTTATCATCCATCTGGAAATTTAGGGAAAAAACTAAATTTAAAACTTAACAACTTAGTAGATAATAATAGAATTCCCACGATAAGTCCTTCAACAGCTTTTTTTCAAATAATTAATGAAATTTCATCAAATATGTATGGGGCAACAGCTGTTATTGAATCTGATAAAATAATTGGAATAATAACTGATGGAGATATCAGAAGAATTATTGAAAAGAAACATAGTATAGATAAAGTCTTAGCTTCTGATTTGATGAATATAAATCCTAAGGTTTTAATGGAGAATACCCTAGCATATGATGCACTAGGAGTAATGAAAAAGAACAATATAAGTCAAGTATTGGTAACTAATAATCATCAAACATATATAGGTATTGTACATATCTTAGATATAATAAAGCAAGGTATTAGAAATGAGTAAATCTTCTCGAGATATGTCATTTTTAGATCATCTTGAGGAATTAAGATGGCACATTATAAGATCAACAATATCTATATTGCTAGTTGCAATAATAGCATTTTTAGCTAAGGATATTATTTTTGATCAAATTATTTTTGGACCAAAAAAAGGTGACTTTATAAGTTATCAAGTCTTTTGTTCAATTTCACAATCTATCGGAGGTAATGCCTTTTGCTTTGAGGAACTCCCGTTTAGAGTTCAAAGCAGAACAGTATCTGGTCAATTTTCTGCTCATCTTTGGACTTCTATACTTGCTGGGTTTATTCTTGCATTTCCATATGTAGTTTATGAATTTTGGAAATTTATTAGTCCAGGACTATATAAGAAAGAGAAGGAAGGTGCAAGAGGTTTTATTTTTATTTCATCAATGTTATTTTTTATTGGTGTTTTATTTGGATACTACGTTGTTACTCCACTATCAATAAATTTTTTGGGAAACTATACTATAAGTTCTCAGGTATTTAATGATTTTGACTTAAATAGCTACATTGGTCTTCTTAGAGCTTCAGTACTTGCTTCTGGTTTAATTTTTGAACTACCTATAATTATTCATTATCTTACTAAAGTTGGACTTGTGACTCCAGATTTCCTAAGTAGAAACAGAAAATTTGCATTAGTAATTGTATTGAGTCTTTCTGCAATAATTACTCCCCCCGATATTGCTAGTCAAATAATTGTAAGTATTCCTATTTTAGTTTTATATGAAATAAGCATTATAATATCAAAAATTGGATATAAAAAATTAAATACTTAATATTAAGTATATGATATTAAAAGCTAAAAAAATTTCAAAATCTTATATTGGTAGAAGGGTGGTTAATAATATTTCAATTGAAGTAAATCAGGGTGAAATTGTTGGATTATTGGGTCCAAATGGTGCCGGTAAAACAACATCTTTTTATATGATTGTCGGTATAATTAAACCTGAAGATGGAGACATATATCTTGATAACGAAATTATCTCAAATTATCCTATGTATCAAAGATCTCAAAGAGGAATTGGATATTTAGCTCAGGAAGAATCTGTTTTTAGAAAACTCTCTATTGAAGATAATATATTAGGTGTTTTAGAATTTTCAGATTTATCAAAAAAAGAACAAAAATTAAAGGCAGAACAGTTAATGGAGGAATTTGGTTTAATCAATATAAGGAAAAATAGAGGTGATCTTTTATCTGGAGGTGAAAGAAGAAGAACCGAAATTGCAAGAGCACTAGCTAATGACCCTAAATTTTTATTATTAGATGAGCCCTTTGCTGGAGTAGATCCTATAGCAGTTGAAGATATTCAATCAATAATTTCAGTTTTAAAAAATAAAAATATTGGAATACTTATCACAGATCATAATGTTCAAGAAACATTAGCAATAACTGACAGAACATATCTTATGTTTGAAGGAAAAATACTAAAAGAAGGAATTCCAGAAGATTTAGCTAAAGACGAGATGGTAAGAAAAGTTTACCTTGGTAAAAACTTTGAATTTAAAAGGAAAAAAATTAATTTCTAATTAAATCAAATACCATAAATTTCTAATCACATTTAGGAAAAGATAGAGGATTATAATAATTGAAAATCCCCCGAGACCAAAAAATAAAATTATTGGAATTGATAAAATCATAGTCAAAATTTTAAAAATATTATAGTCATATTTCCTGAATGATAATCTAAAAGAGAAAAGTCTAAATGGTACATTCATTAATATAACACTGGTTAAAGTTAGAATAATTAAAGTGGTATTATTTAAAAGGTATTGCTTGGAATCTATTAAATATAAATGATCCATCAGGATTGGTAATGAAACAAAAAAAACTGCATTTGCAGGAGTTGGAAGCCCCTCAAATTCATCAGTATAATCAATAGTATTAAATTTTGCAAGTCTACAAGCTGAACCAACTGTTATAAGAAAAGCAATAAAAGCAATGGGAGAAACAGAAAATACAAGATCTAAATCAAAAACTGGAGATAAATAAGCATTTAAATCAAAATTAATGACTCTATTGCCAGAGAGCTTAAACAATTGATAGACAATAATACCTGGGACTACCCCACTAGTAATAATATCAGATAATGAATCTAATTGCTTACCAAAATTTGATTCAACATTTAAAATTCTTGCTGCGAGACCATCTAGATAATCTAGAAATACTCCAAACAAAACTAAAATTAATACTGCATCAAATTGGAATTGAAATGCAAATGCAATTGAGAAACAACCACATATTAAATTTAGCAGGGTTAGAAAATTTGGTATAAGGGATTTTATCATGTTTATAATGGCGATCAATTTATAAAAAAATTGTAATATTAGATCGTAAAACCTATTAAACTTTAAAAGTGAGTAGACTTCTTGGTTATTCATTAATCAGCGGGTTATTGTTAGCAAGCTCCTGGCCAGTTAATGGTATAACTCCTTTGATTTTTGTTAGCTTGATACCTATTTTATTTGTAGAGAATATAATAAGCAATGATAAGCTCGGGATGAAAAATCTTAGATTATTCTTCTATTCTTATGTTGCTTTTTTAACGTGGAATATTGCTACCACTTGGTGGATTGTTTACACAACATTACCCGGAGCTATATTTGCAAACGTTGTAAACTCTTTATTTTATTCTGTAATATTTTTATTTTACTCTAGAGTTAAAAGAAAAATTGACTTTAAAGCAGGAACACTTTTTTTAATTACATTTTGGATTTCATTTGAAAAATTTCATCTGAACTGGGACTTATCTTGGCCATGGTTAAATCTTGGAAATGTTTTTTCCGAAAGAATTAATTGGATTCAGTGGTATGAATATACAGGTGTATTTGGAGGTAGCCTTTGGGTATTATGTTCTAATTTTTTGTTATTTCATCACCTTACAAAATACTCAACTTTCAAAGACATTAGAAGATTTTACATTAGAATTATTCCAAGGATATTTGTAATATTTTCACCAATTTTAATTTCATTTATTGTAAAACCTAATATTAGTTTGGATGAGAAGTTTAAAGTACTAATTACACAACCTAATATAGATCCATGGGATAGAAATAAAATCAATTCAACAACTAATCTAGATTATTTTAAAATTTTTAAAGATTTAACATATATAGAGCTTGATTCCGTTGAATATGATTTTGTAATTACACCTGAGACATTTTTTTCTGAGGGTTATGGAGAAAACTTGGATTATTTTCAGTACACAAAATTACACGATAGCTTATTAAACTATTTAAAAAAATATGATAACACAAACTTGGTTTCAGGTATTCAGTTTTACAAATTATATCAAAATGAAAATGATAGACCTTCAAAATCAGCAAATTTTGTAAGAGATAAGCTATGGATTGATTACTATAATTCATCAATCAATTTATCATCAAAAAAAGGTTTTCAATTTAACCATAAGTCAAAGCTAGTCGTTGGTACTGAATATATGCCTTTTAGGTCTATTTTAGAACCAATTATTGGAACAGTCATGGTTGATCTTGGAGGAAGTACTGTATCTAACGGGACACAGCATGATTCTGAAAGAAAAATATATGAACACTCTAACAAAAATTTAAAAACTATCCCTATTGTTTGTTACGAGACAGTTTATGGAGAATATGTAGCAAATTATGTTGATCTAGGTGCTAATTTTATAACCATTATTACAAATGATGCATGGTGGGGTGATACACCTGGTCATAGACATTTACTTAGTTATGCAAGATTAAGAGCAATTGAAAACAGAAGATATGTTATTAGAAGTGCTAACTCAGGAATATCTGCCATAATAAATGAATTCGGTGAATATCAGACCCTTTTACCTTTTAATGAAAAAGGTATTATTAGCGGTAATGGATATACTATTAATAAAAGAACTTTTTATAGTAGGAATGGTGATTACATTGCTAGACTATCTATACTAATATCGATTTTATTATTACTCATATCATTTTCAAAAGTAAAAGAATAAAAAACCTTTGGTTTTTTGAACTTATAATATACTTTTGCAGAAAACAAGTTTTATGTATTGGACATTAGAATTAGCTTCTTATTTGAGTGACGCTCCTTGGCCTGCATCAAAAGATGAGCTAATTGACTTTTCAATTAGAACTGGAGCTCCTCTTGAAGTTGTCGAAAATCTTCAATCCCTTGAAGATGAAGGTGACATATACGAATCAATTGAAGAAATTTGGCCTGACTACCCTACAGAAGAGGATTACCTTTGGAATGAAGATGAGTATTAATCATATTTATCAATATTTATTTGTAATTTTTAAATAAATTTGAAAAAAAAATATTATGTCCATTGTTAATTCCCTATTAAAGGTATTCCTTGGGGATAAATCTGGAAAAGATCTAAAAAAACTTAATCCTATAGTTGATGAAATTAATAGTCATTTCGATAAAATTTCATCAATTTCTAATGATCAACTCAGAAATAAAACAATTGAATTTAAAAAAATAATTTTAGATGAAACTAAAAATCTTAACACCTCTATTTCTGAATTAAATAATAAACTTACTAGTAACCTTTCGAATTCTGATAAAGAGGAAATATTTAATCAAATTGAGAATTTAGAAGGTGATTTGTTTAAACAAAAATCTGAACTCTTAGATAGGCTTTTACCTGAGGCCTTTGCAGTAGTTAAAGAAACTGCCAGAAGATTTTTTGAAAATAAAGAGATAAAAGTGATTGCTACAGATTTTGATAAACAAATTTCATCAAAAAATTCTTACATTAAAATTGAAAGTGACAAAGCAGTTTGGAAAAATAATTGGGATGCTGCTGGGAAGAATGTTGTTTGGGATATGATTCACTATGATGTTCAACTGATTGGAGGAATTGTTCTTCATCAGGGAAAAATAGGAGAGATGCAAACTGGTGAAGGTAAAACACTAGTTTCAACATTACCAATTTACCTTAATGCTTTGACTGGAGATGGTGTACATCTGGTTACCGTAAATGACTATTTAGCTAAACGAGATAGTGCATGGATGGGTCCTATATTAGAATTTCATGGTTTGAAAATCGATTGTATTGATTATCATAAGCCAAACTCTCCTGAGAGAAAAAGAGCCTATGAGGCTGATGTAACTTATGGAACAAATAATGAATTTGGTTTTGATTACTTAAGAGATAACATGTCTCATTCACTTGATGATATTGTTCAAAGAAAGCATAATTATGCTATAATTGATGAGGTAGATTCTGTTCTTATTGATGATGCCAGAACACCATTAATTATATCAGGACCAACAAAAGATGGAGATAGACACGAGTTTGACAAGTTAAAATCTAAAATTCAAAAATTAGTTTCCCTACAAAGGACTTACTTAACTGGTATTCTATCTCAGGCAAGGGGTTTATTGAAAGAATCAGAAAATGATAAAGGAGGGTTTCTACTTTACAGGGTTTTTAGAGGACTCCCTAAAAATAAAGCTTTAATTAAATTTTTAAGTGAGGAAGGTGTGAAGCAAATACTTCAAAAAACTGAGAATTTTTATATGCAAGATAATAATAGAGAGATGCATCAAATTGATAAAGAACTCTATTTTACTATTGATGAGAAAAATAATCAGATTGAACTTACAGATAAAGGCATTGATACGCTTTCAGAGGACTTAGATGATAAAGATTTTTTTATTATGCCTAATATATCTACTGAAATTGCTTCCATTGAAAACAAAGGCTTAGCTGCAGAGGAGGAAGCAAAAGAAAAAAACGATTTATTCAATAATTTTAATATTAAAAGTGAAAGAATCCATAGTATAAATCAATTACTCAAAGCTTTTACTTTGTTTGAGAAAGATGTTGAATATGTCGTTGTAGAAAATAAAGTAATGATAGTTGATGAACAAACCGGAAGAATAATGGATGGAAGAAGATATTCAGATGGACTTCATCAAGCAATTGAAGCTAAAGAAAATGTAAAAATTGAAGCAGCTACTCAGACTTTTGCAACTATAACACTTCAAAATTATTTTAGATTGTATTCCAAACTTTCAGGAATGACTGGAACTGCTGTAACAGAGGCAGGAGAATTTTGGGAAATTTACAAGCTTGATGTTACAGAAATTCCAACAAATAAGTCTGTAGCCAGAAATGACCAGGATGATCTAATTTATAAATCAAAACGTGAAAAATATAATGCAATAATTGAAGAAGTTATAGAACTTAGAAATAACAAAAGGCCAGTATTAATTGGAACAACTTCTGTAGAAATCTCTGAATTATTAAGTAAAATGTTAAACAGAGCAAATGTAAACCATAATGTTCTTAACGCTAAACTTCACAAGAAAGAAGCCGACATTGTTGCTGAAGCTGGAAAGCCTGGTGTTGTTACAATTGCAACAAATATGGCTGGTAGAGGAACTGATATTAAGCTTAGTCAAGATGTAATTGATGCTGGTGGACTTGCAATTATTGGAACTGAGAGACATGATTCACGAAGAGTAGACAGACAGCTAAGAGGTAGATCTGGAAGACAAGGTGATCCTGGTAGTTCTCAATTTTATGTCTCTTTTGAAGACAACTTAATGAGATTATTTGGTCAAGATAGAGTTTCTAAAATAATGGATCGAATGGGACTAAAAGATGGGGAGAATATTCAACATCCAATGGTTACAAAATCAATTGAAAGAGCACAAAAAAAAGTCGAAGAGAACAACTTTGGAATTAGAAAGAGGCTACTTGAGTATGACGATGTTATGAACTCTCAAAGAAACATCATCTATACTTTAAGGAAAAATGCATTAGAAGGAGATAGACTCCAAATTGATATTTCTAATATTATGTTTGACACAATTGAAGAGATAGTTAAAGAAAATAAAGGTGCCAATAATTTTAAAAACTTTGAATTTGAACTAATAACAACTTTTTCAATGACATCCCCGATTAGTGAAAAAGAATTCATTGAATTTAATGAAGAAGAGTTAATTAATAAACTTTATGAAGAATTAAATAAATTCTATTTCAACAAAAAAGAGTTAAATAGAGTACTAGCACTTCCAGTAATTAAGAATGTATACGAGAATAAATCAAACTCTTTTAAAAGAATTGTTGTGCCTTTCACTGACGGTAAAAAAGTTATAAATATTGTAACTGATTTAAAAAAATCATTTGATACTAATGGTGAAAATTTAATTGAGGATTTTGAAAAAAATATTTCTTTAGCAATAATTGATGAACAATGGAAAAATCACTTGAAAAAAATGGATGAATTAAAACAATCTGTTCAATTAGCGGTTCATGAACAAAAAGATCCCTTACTAATTTATAAATTTGAAGCATATGAGTTGTTTAAATCAATGATTCATATACTAAATAAAGATTTATTATCATTCTTATTCAAGTCTAACATCCCAAATAATCAAACTAATATTAAAGATGCTTCTACAAATTCATCAAATAACAGTAATTACCAGACCTCAAAAGAAGAGAGTCTTAATAGTGACGAATTAGCAGAAAGAGCAAGAAAAATTGGATCTAGCACAAGCCAACAGAGCCAAAGAGTAGAGACTATTACTAGGGAAGTTCCAAAAATTGGTAGAAATGAAAAAGTTGAAATTAAGAACAATAATACTGGTGAACATAGAACAATGAAATTTAAACAGGCAGAGAAGTTAATCATGTCAGGTGACTGGTCAATTATCTCTTAATACCCTGTAATATATTCTCAATAAATTTTATTAAAAATATCAAATTGATATTTTTTTTAACCTTTTTTTATAAATATGTTAATTATTCTTTTAACATATTTGATATTTTATGCCAAATTACATGCAACAATAATTCATAATTATAAATTTGTTTTTCCAAATATGAAATTAAAAGATCAAGGACTCTATTTATCTGAATTTGAGCATGACAATTGTGGTGCTGGGTTCATTTGTAGTTTAAATGGTGAAAGAACTAATAATATTATTAGTAAAGCACTCAACATCCTTACATGTCTTGAACATAGAGGTGCAGTAAGTTCAGATGGAAGGACAGGAGATGGTGCTGGAATTTTAATTGAGATCCCTCATAATTTTTTCACTAAAAAATGCGACTTTAATATACCAAAGCCTAATAGCTATGCTGTTGGTATGGTTTTTTTACCTAAGAGCATTAATCAGTCAAATAGGTGTATTAAAGTTTTTGAAGAATCAATTAACGATCAAAATTTAAAAATCATTGGATGGAGAGATGTTCCTGTTAATTCTAAGGTGGTTGGTTCAATTGCAAGTAAGTCTCAACCAGATATAAAGCAAGTTTTTATTAAACCAAACGAAGCAAAAATTGACGAAAAGGATTTTAATTTAAAATTATTCAAAGCAAGGAAAATAGCTGAAAATTTAATTTACAGTTCCGAACTTTCAGAAAAGGATTACTTTTATTTCTCGAGCCTGAGTACTAAGACTATAATTTATAAAGGATTATTAGTTCCAGATGACATAGAAAGGTTTTATATAGATCTTAAAGATTCATTATTAGTTACAAAGCTTGCTCTTGTTCATCAAAGATTTTCTACAAATACATTTCCTACGTGGGATCTTGCTCAACCTTTTAGATATATGTGTCACAATGGAGAAATAAACACATTCAAAGGAAATATTAGCAGAATGTCATCAAGAGAGGAATTATTTAGCTCAGTTAACATTTCTGATGATGAAATGTCAAAAATACTCCCAATTATAGTTCCTCAAAAATCTGATTCAGCTTCAATGGACATGGTAGTAGAACTTTTACTTATGACTGGTAGATCACTTCCTGAAGTTATGATGATGTTAGTTCCAGAAGCTTGGGAGAAACACAATTCAATGGACGTAAATAAAAAAGCATTCTATGAATATAACAGTTGTATTATGGAACCATGGGATGGCCCTGCCTCAATTCCATTTACTGACGGCAAATATATTGGTGCACTGTTAGACAGAAATGGTCTCAGACCTTCGAGATATACAGTAACTAAAGATGGATATGTTATTATGTCATCAGAGACTGGTGTTGTAGAGATAGAACCCAATGATGTTTTATCACATGGTAGACTCGAACCTGGAAAAATATTTTTAGTTAACATGGAAGAGGGTAGAATTATAAATGATGAAGAGATTAAATCCAAAATAGTTTCAAAACACCCATACAAGAAGTGGATAGATAAGAATATATTACAATTGAAAGATGTTCCATACACAGGAAATAGAACACCAATTGAAAAAATAAAGTTTGAAACTAGATTAAAAATCTTTGGATATACAAAAGAAGATTTCAAAAAGATTATAATTCCAATGAGTATTTCAGGAAAGGAATCTATTGGTTCTATGGGTATTGATACTCCTTTAGCAGTATTATCAGGTAAACCTCAACTTTTATATAATTATTTTAAACAGCTTTTTGCACAAGTAACAAATCCTCCACTTGACGGAATTCGAGAGGAAATTATTACTGATACAAGTCTCTCTTTAGGAAAAAATTATAATATTTTTGATGTTACTGAAGAACACTGTATAAATCTTAATATTAACAACCCTATAATATCAAATGAAGACTTAGAAAAGATTAAATACATAAAACACAAAAATTTTAAGTCTAAGTCTATTAGTTGTCTATACAAATCAAAGATGGGGCATAACGGAATTGAAGAAGCACTGGATAAAATAGTCACAAAAATTGAGAATTATATAGATAACGGAACTAACATAATAATTTTGAGTGATAGGAGTGTATCAAAGAAATTGTCTCCCATACCAATATTATTAGCATGCTCTTTTGTTCACCAGAGCATGATTAAAAAGAAGAAAAGATCAAAATTTGGAATTATAATTGAATCTGCTGAACCTAGAGAACCTCATCACTTCTCAATGTTATTTGGTTATGGAGCAAGTGCCATAAACCCTTATATAGTAAATGAAATAATTGAATACCACCATGAATTAGGATTTATAAAAAATATATCAAAAGATAAGGCAATTTCTAATTTTAACATTGCTACAGCTAAAGGTATACTAAAAGTGATGAACAAAATTGGAATATCAACCCTTAACTCATACAGAGGGTCTCAGATATTTGAAGCTCTAGGTTTAAAAACAAATTTTATTAATAAATATTTTAAAAATACTCCTACAAGGATTGAAGGTGTGGGATTATACGTAATTGAAAAAGAAATCAGCCAAAGAGTAAGACATGCTTTTAATTCCTCATCTGACTTTGTATCAATAAAAACTGGCGGTGATTATAGATGGAGAAGAGATGGTGAAAGTCACATGCTAAATCCTAACACCATATCAAAACTTCAAAATTCTGTAAGACAAGAAAGTTACTCATCTTTTAAAGAATTTTCAAAATTAGTTAATGATCAAGAAGAACAACTAATGACAATTCGTGGTCTTTTAAAATTTGTCGATTTTAATCCAATCCCAATTGAAGAAGTTGAACCATGGACTGAAATAGTGAAGAGATTTAAAACTGGTGCAATGTCATACGGGTCTATTAGTAAGGAAGCTCATGAAAACCTTGCAATTGCCATGAATCGAATTGGTGGAAAAAGCAACTCTGGAGAAGGAGGCGAAGATAGTAAGAGATTTGTTAGAGATAAAAATGGTGACTTAAAAAATAGTGCAATTAAACAAGTTGCATCAGGTAGATTCGGTGTAAGCTCATTCTATTTATCCAATGCAAATGAAATTCAAATTAAGATGGCTCAAGGAGCTAAGCCAGGAGAAGGAGGTCAATTACCTGGACCAAAGGTTAATCCACTAATTGCTAAGGTTAGAAATTCTACTCCTTTTGTTGGATTGATCTCTCCTCCACCACATCATGACATCTATTCAATTGAAGATCTTGCACAACTAATTTTTGATTTAAAAAACGCTAATAGAAAAGCAAGAATAAATGTTAAGCTAGTTTCAGAAGTAGGAGTTGGAACTATTGCAGCTGGTGTTGCCAAAGCAAAAGCTGACGTTATACTCATTTCAGGATATGATGGTGGAACTGGAGCTTCACCTTTAACTTCTTTAAGACATGCTGGTTTACCATGGGAACTTGGAATTGCTGAAGCACAACAAACTTTAGTTATGAATAATTTAAGAAGTAGAGTTGTTCTCGAGTGTGATGGTCAACTTAAAACAGGAAAAGATGTTGCTATTGCTTGCCTTTTAGGTGCAGAGGAATTTGGATTTTCTACTGCTCCTCTTGTAGCTTCAGGTTGTATAATGATGCGAGCATGTCACTTAAACACATGTCCTGTAGGAATTGCAACACAAGATCCAGAACTCAGAAAAAACTTTAAGGGCAAACCAGAACATGTTATCAACTACATGTATTTTATTGCGCAAGAATTAAGAGAGATTATGTCTGATCTAGGTTACAGAAGTGTTGATGAAATGATTGGTCAAACTCAAAAATTAAAGCCAAAAGACGGTTTTGAAGATTTTAAAGTTAAAGGCATTAATTTAGATAAGGTTCTTTACAAGCCATTAAATAAAGAATGTTTTCCCATAAAAAATACAAGAAAACAAGATCATAAACTAGACAATGCTATAGACTTTGAAATTCTAAAATCTGCAAAGCTGTCAATTAATAAAAAAGTAAAATCTACACTGGAATTAAAGATAAATAATACCAACAGATCTGTTGGGGCAATAATTAGTAACGAGATTTCAAATATCCATGGAATTAATGGTTTGCCAAAGAATACACTTAAAATTAATTTTAGAGGATCTGCAGGCCAAAGTTTTGGCGCATTTGCAGTTAAGGGACTAAAAATGACAGTAATTGGAAATACTAACGATTATTTTGGTAAAAGTCTTTCTGGTGCAATTTTATCAGTTAAAATACCAGAGGAATCTACTTTTGAGTCAGATAAGAATATAATTACAGGGAACGTTGCGTTATACGGAGCAATATCTGGAGAAGCTTATATCAATGGTATAGCAGGTGAGAGATTTTGTGTTAGAAATTCTGGTGCTAATGCAGTCGTCGAAGGAGTTGGAGACCATGGATGTGAATATATGACAGGTGGAAACGTCGTAATATTAGGGGAAATTGGAAGAAATTTTGGTGCAGGGATGAGTGGAGGTATTGCCTACATATTAAAAACTCCTAAATTCAATAAGAAAAACTTTAACATGGAGATGATAAATATTGAAGAAATTGATAGTCAAGACTGTGATCTGATCTTCAGCTTAATTAAAAATCATTATTCAAATACTAATAGCAAAGTTGCAGAAAAAATTATATCCAATTGGAACAATAAAAGAGATAACTTTGTAAAGATAATGCCAATTGAATATAAAGCAGCATTAGAAAAACTTAAACAAGAAAAAATTAATCAACTTATTAACTAGATGGGAAAGATTAAAGGTTTTAAAGAGATTGATAGAATTGACGAAAAGTATCTACCTGTAAGAGATAGATTAAAAAATTATAAAGAGTTTACATTAACTTCAAAAAAGTCAGAATTAGAAAATCAATCTGCCAGATGTATGGATTGTGGTGTCCCTTTTTGTCACAGTGGATGTCCTCTAGGTAACCTTATCCCAGATTTTAATGACCTGGTCTACAACAAAAAATGGAGAGAAGCACTTGATGTACTTCATTCAACAAATAACTTTCCAGAGTTTACTGGCAGATTATGCCCAGCTCCATGTGAGGCATCATGTGTTTTAGGAATTATTGACCCACCTGTGTCAATTGAGCTAATTGAAAAAAATATTATTGAGGAAGGTTTTAGAAACAGTTGGATAAAACCTGTTAAGCCATTGTCAAGAACAGGTAAGAAAGTTGCAATTATTGGTTCTGGACCAGCAGGTCTTGCAGCCTCTCAACAATTAAACTCTGTAGGACACAAAATTGTGGTATTCGAGAGAGATAATAAGGTTGGTGGTTTATTGAGATACGGTATACCTGACTTTAAACTTGAAAAGAATATCATTGATAGAAGAGTTAAAATACTTAAAGAGGAAGGAATAGAATTTAAATGTAATGTTAATATTGGTGTTGATATTTTAATTGATGACTTACAGAAAAAATTTGATGCTATATTAATTTCAACAGGCTCCACAAAAAAGCGTTTTCTTAACATTCCTGGAAATGATTTACATGGTGTTGAACAAGCTATGGACTTTCTAACCCACAATAACAAGTTTGTAGATAATCAGATTAATTCACATTTAGATAGATTTAATGCAAAAGATAAGAATGTAATTGTTATTGGCGGAGGGGATACAGGTTCAGATTGTATTGGTACTTCAAATAGACATGGTGCGAGTAGTGTTATAAATTTTGAACTGTCAAATAAACCTGGTAAAAAAAGGAATTCATCAAATCCATGGCCATACTGGCCTTTCACTCTAAAGACTACATCATCACATCAGGAGGGTGTAAGCAGAGAGTGGAGTATTTTGACAAAAAAATTTATAGGAGACAAGCATAATAATTTAATTGGACTTCAAACTGTGAATGTTGAAGTCGATCTTACCACAGGTGAATTTAATGAAATCCCCAACTCTGAAAAGATCTGGGATTGTGACATGGTAATACTTGCCTTAGGATTTACTGGACCGGAAGAATATCTTCCAAATATGCTTGAAGTAGACATAAACAATAAAGGTAATATATCTTCAAATTCTGATTATCAAACAAAAAAAAATAATATTTTTACTGCAGGTGATTGCCGACGTGGTCAATCATTAATTGTTTGGGCAATTTCAGAAGGTAGGGAAGCCTCTTATCATATTGATAAATATCTTATGGGTAAATCTAATCTTCCAAGAAAGAACTCACACGGAGATTTATAAAGCTTATATTGATTTATGGATACAAAGGAAAATAAAGTTAAATTCCTAGTATTTTCAGCTGCTTCTCCTTACAGAGGTGGTATTTCAGACTCTACTCATTCATTATGCAATGAGTTAACAAGGTCAGGTATAATTGTTGAAGTATGGACCTTCTCTCTTTTATATCCAAGTATTTTATTTCCTGGGAAATCTCAATATAGTAATTCGAGATATGAACAAAATTTTAAAATAACTAGACTAATCAACACTATAAATCCATTTAATTGGATTAAAGTATCTAAAATGGTAAATAATACCTTGCCAGACACAATAATCATGAGGTACTGGTCCCCTATTCTTATTTTTCCCTATTTTTTTATTAGTATATTTTTAAACAAGAAGATAAAAGTAATTGGGCTAATTGATAATTGGGATAATCATGAAAACGTTCCGTTTGAAAAATTACTTCGTAAACTTTTTTTAAATGCATGCGATACATTTATTTCAATGTCTGATAATGTTGGAAGGCAACTTGAAAAATCTACAAGTAAAAAAGTAATATCCCTCTTTCATCCAATAAATTTACATCTGCCAAAACCCGTCAGTAAATCAATAGCAAAAGTTAATTTAGGACTCGATGAAAATACTTACATAAGTTTTGTTGGTCTAATTCGAAGATATAAAGGGTTAGAAACTTTAATAAGTAGTATGAAATTAATTAAAAGAAATGACATAAAACTGATAATTGCAGGAGAGTTCTATGAACCAGTAGATAAGTATTTAAATCTCATAAAAGACCTCGATTTAAATGATAAAATAATTATTAATAATACGTTTTTAGACTCTAAAATGATCAGAGACTATATATGTGCTAGTGATTTAGTAATTCAACCTTACATAAAAGCTAGTCAAAGTGGAATTACCCCTTTATGTTATTTTTATGAAACCCCCTCAGTTGTTTCTAACATTAAAGGTTTAAAAGATATTATTCTTAAAGATAAGAGTGGTACAACTTTTGAAAAGACACCTGAGAATCTGTCAATCGCAATACAAGAATCTTTAGAAGAGGAAAGAAATAACCAATACATAATAAATATTAAAAAAACAAAATTAGAGTATTCATGGTCAAGTTTTATCAAAGAACTTCAAAAACTTTAGATACACAAAACTGTACATAATAAATCCTACACACAATCCAAAAGAGCTGCCAATAATAATATCAATTGGAAAATGAACGCCTAGATATATTCTACTAAAGGAAATAAGCGATGCGTATGCCAAGGTTAATAGAATTATATATCTAATTTTATTTTTGAATAAAAGACCAAAGAAAATTGCTAAAGAGAAAGAGTTAGAAGCATGAGCTGAGAAAAAGCCATATTTTCCACCACAATTCTCTTTGACAAGTCTTAAAGAGTCTTTTAGAGATTCATTATAACAAGGTCTTAGGCGTTGAAAAGAATCTTTAAAAAGATTTGCTCCTTGATCAGTAATAGTTATCATAAGTGCAATAACAAAAATAAGATAGAAAATATTTAAAATTTTTGGACGAATCTTTTGAACATATAATGATAAACAAATTAAAAAAAAATACATCAAAATATTTGCCTCAATTTTAGATAGAGTTATCCAAAAAGTATCAAATTCTGGTGTTCCTAGATTATTCAAGTAAAGAAATAATTTAGTGTCAAGCCTTAATATTTCTTCAATCATGCAATCTTATTGTTTTTTTTGAAAGGTAGTTAAATCTAAGAAAAAGAAAAAGAGATGACGAGAATAGACCTGTCATTAAACCAATCCATATTCCAACCACTGAGAGACTAGTGTAAAAACCTAAAAAAAAAGAAGTTGGGAATCCAATTAAACCATATGACAGGAATATGATCAAAGCAGGCTTATTAACATCTTGCATACCTCTGAGGGCGCCAAGTACTACAGCTTGAATTCCATCAAATAATTGAAAAACACCAGCAATTATTAAAAGCTTTGATGCAATTTTAAGTACTTCATTAACATCACCAAGATTATTTACATCATTTGGGTCTAGGTAGAGTAGCGGTAAGTAATCATTAAAGATTAAGAAAATTAAACAAAAAAATATATCTATAATTATTATTAAGAGTAATGTAGATAGGGCAACTTCTCTTAACTTAACAAAGTTCATCATTCCTCTTTGATTTCCAACTCTTATCATTGCAGCAACCCCAACTCCAAGAGCTACCATGTATGTCATAGAAGCTAGATTAAGAGCAATTTGATTTGCTGCTTGAGGGTTTTTACCTATAATACCTGACATCCATACTGCAGATATAAAAAAAGCAACCTCAAAAAAGCTATGTAGAGCTGATGGTAAGCCAAGGTATATAATTTTTTTTACTCTTTTAATTTGAACTTTTGAAGGAAAAAATCTTTTTATGTAAATAGATAACTTTTTATGCAGTTTTAAGTAGACAATTATAAATATCAACATACAAATTCTTGAAATTAGTGTACCAATGGCTGCCCCCTCAACTCCGAGCTTAGGAAATATCCATAATCCAAAAATTAAAAGGAAATTTAAAATTATGTTTATTACATTTCCTAAAAGAGTTGAATACATTGCTGCTTTAGTAAATGACAATCCGTCAGCGAATTGTCTAAATGATTGAAAAGTTACTATTGTTATTAATGAGAATGATACCCAAAATAAATATGGAGAAGCTAATTCAACCACTTCAACTGGTTGATTCATAGAATATAAAAGATTTCTATTTAAAAATACTCCTGTAAACAGTATTAACCCAAGTAATAAACATATCAAAAAACTGTGTTCAAAAATTCTTGATATATCTTTATTTTTTTTGGCACCATCAGCTTCAGCGATTAATGGAGTTATTGCTTGAGAAAATCCAATTCCAATGGACATTGCAATGAAGACAAAACTGTTTCCTAATGAAATTGCTGCTAATTCAGCAGTACCTAGCTGTCCTACCATTACATTATCAATAAACTGGACAAAAGTATGACCAAGCATACCAATCATCACAGGATAGGCAAGTTTAAGATTATACTTAAATTCCCTAGTATACCTAGAAAATTTATTAAGTACTTTATTCATTATTAAAGTTTATAATTATCTATTAGATAAACTAATGCTGTCATTGCTGCAGCTCCTAATTCTAACTCTCGTTTATTAATTTTATCAAATGTATCAGATGCAGCATGATGATAATCAAAGTATCTCTGTGAATCTGGTCTTAA
>CAJPUS010000037.1 GCA_905380995.1 uncultured Flavobacteriaceae bacterium | reverse complement strand
CTAAAGAAGAAGCCCTACGTAACAGTTGCTCATATAACTACAGGAAAGTATAATATATTTTGTAAAATAAGAGCTAAGGGTACTGAGCACGCAAGAGAAATAATATTTTCTATTGATGATGTAGAGGGGGTATTAAGAACAGAAACAATGATCTCCTTAGAAGAAAGTATAAATGATAAAAAGAGACTAATGAAAAATATTTTTCAAGAACTATAATTTATTCATTGTAAAATACAAAAGATTCTTTGAAAAGTTCTTTATCAACAATTTGGTCAATTACTGGCTTTCCTATTTCTTTTAATAATACAAAGTTAATTTTACTTCCTTCATTTTTCTTGTCATAGACCATAAGATCGTATATATTTTCCATATCATTCTCTTTCAAAGGAATTAAAGTAAAATACTTTTTTAAATGCTTTTTAACTGATACCACATCTCTTAAAGGAAAATTAAATTTTTTGTGTGAGATATAAAGTTCATTAATTATACCTATAACTATAGCTTGACCATGTTTTAAATCAATTATTTCATCAGAAATATGAGAATAAGACTCCACTGCATGTCCAATAGTATGTCCCAGATTAAGAACCTTTCTTATACTTGATTCATATTTGTCTGATTTTACAATTTCATTTTTTACTAGTGAATAACTATTAATTATATATTCTGAATCATTAAATAAATCAAGTTTTACTAAGCTATTAAAAGTCAAGTCAGGTTTGTCTGTTAATAGACTATGTTTTACAACTTCTGCATAACCATTAATAAACTCCTCTTTCGACAATGTCTTTAAATAATCATTATCTAATAATACTTCTAATGGGTCATTAAATACACCTATTTGATTCTTTAATAGTTTAAAATCAATACCCGTCTTACCTCCATGTGCTGCATCAACCATTCCTAATAGGGTGGTTGGAATGTTAATAAATTTGATTCCCCTCAAATAAGTTGATGCTGCGAAACCACCAATATCAGTTAAGACACCTCCACCAAGGTTAATTAGTAAAGATTTTCTGTCGGCTTTAAAAGAATTTAGTTGATCCCATATTGATACACATGTATCAATATTTTTATTTTCTTCACCTGAATCAATAATAATTTTATTAAATGATTTAATACCAGTTTTTTTAATAAAAAGTTTTAGGCAAAACTGCTCTGTATTTTCATCCACTAATATAAATATCGATGAAAATTTATCTGAACTAATTTTTTCAATTATGGATGAATAAAGATTAGTTTTCATTTATTAATTTGATTAGATTTAAAGCAAAATTAGTTAATTTATTTGATGCTTTTAGACAATACTAAAAATGGATTTACACTCAAGTCGGACTTTGAATTAAGAAAAGCATATTTTTTATTTAAAATAATTTCAAATAAAATACTTTCAAAGATTGGCAAAACAGCTCTTGAAGTTTCATTAAAGCTGAGACTCCCAATATTATTTATTATTAAGGGTACAGTTTTTCAGCAGTTTTGTTCTGGCGAAACATTAGATGAATCTTTTAATACTGTTAAAAAACTCAATAATAAGAATGTTAAAAGTTATCTTCACTATTCTGTAGAAGGTATTGAAAATGAAGATTCTTTTGATTTATCATTAGATGAGATACTATTCTCAATTAAATTTGTTGCAGAAAAACCTATACTTGACTTTACAGTTTTTAAACCAACAGCTATTGCAAGTACCAAAATCTTAAAAAAAGTCTCATCCAATGAATCTCTTGATAAAAAAGAAAAAATGCTTTTTGATAAGTCATTAGATAGATTTGATAAAATATGTCTTTTTGCATATAAAAAAAATGTAAAGCTACTTGTAGATGCTGAAGAATCTTGGATTCAAGATGCTATAGATGAAATAGTTTTAAGTATGATGATAAAATATAATAAGGAAAAAGCAATTGTATTCAATACATCCCAGATGTATAGAAGTGATAGGCTAAATTATCTCAAAACTATTCATCTTAAAGCATTAAAAAACAATTTTTTTCCAGGTATTAAATTGGTTAGAGGAGCATATATTGAAAAGGAAAATAAACGTGCAAAAAGGAACAATTATTTATCCCCAATATGCAGGTCAAAACAATTAACTGATCAAAATTTTAATAATGGTGCAAATTTTATATTATCTAATCTAAATAGGTTTTCACTTTTCACTGGAACCCACAATGAAAAAAGCATATATAAAATAATTAACATTATGGAGACTAATAATATAAATAGAGATGATCCACGCATCTGGTTTGGTCAGTTATATGGTATGAGTGATAATATCACTTTCAATCTAGCCAATGAGGGTTTTAATGTGATAAAGTATTTACCTTATGGACCAATTAAAGAAGTGATTCCATATTTGATAAGAAGGGCTGATGAAAACACTTCAGTTAAAGGACAGACATCAAGAGAACTTCATTTAATAAAAACTGAGCTAAAAAGAAGAAGTGTTATTTAAACTCAATTATAGCTTGTTCGTCACAATTCTCAATTAGTAGATTTGAATCGCCTGACTCTATGAAGTAAATAGCACATGGCTCTTTTCTCGAATCACTTTTATTAAATCTTACCCTACCATTAGAAATTAATTCATAGAGTTCATCATTTGCAATTGAATCTGTTTGGTATTTTTTAATTAGTTTTTTTGAAGTTATATTATTGATTACTCTTGCACTAGGTCCATAGCTGCAGGATGTTTTCTTTCCATTTAAAATAAAAAACAGAAATAGAATTCCAATTAAAAGTCCTGTAGAAAAATAATATAGTCTTTTTAAAAAACTCATCTATTTTTAATGAGTAACCTAAAGTTATCCAGTTTTGTTATTGTAAATTTATTATAATCTGATTCAATAATTTCTTCAAATATTTCTCCCCATTCAATTATACAGGTCTTTCCAGACTCTAAATATTCAAAAAAACCAATATTGTAAAGCTCATTAACTTCTTTTATCCTGAATAAGTCCATATGATATACTATCTCTTTATTAATAGTTTTATACTCATTTATAATTGAAAAAGTCGGACTAGTTACATTATCAGTGACATTCATATGGATCAATAAATCTTTGATTAGTGTTGTCTTTCCAGCTCCCATCTCACCACATATCAATATTATTTTTTTATTAATATGTTTTTTAAGTTCTTTGGAAGCATTGCTCAATTTATCAAAATCAAATTTTATCTTCATATTAATCAAGCTAAATATAAGCATTTAACATAATTTTTTAATTTTACCTATATGAATTTTACAGCTGGACAAATTGCAGAGCAAATTAATGGTACAATTGTAGGTGATAGAGATGTTGATATTTTTAACATTTCTAAAATTGAAGAAGGTACTAAAGGTTCACTAACTTTTCTTGCAAACCCAAAATATACAGAATATATATACTCTACTAATGCCTCAGCTACAATAGTAGCAAATGATTTTGAACCAACTGAAAAAATTAATACAACGCTAATAAAAGTGAAAGATCCTTATTCATCTTTTACAACTATTCTTGAGCTTTTTAATAAAGAAATTTATTTAAGAAAGGGCATTAGCAAATTTACAGTTGTAGATAAATCTGCAAAAATTTCTGATTCAGCTTATATTGGATCATTCACAACAATAGGTAAACATTCAATCATTTCAGGGAATTGTATAATTGAAAATCAGGTTTTCATTGGAAATAATGTAAAAATAGGAAAAGGAACAAAGATTTTTCCTGGAGTTAAAATTTTAGATGATACTAAAATCGGTAAAAAATGCATTATTCATAGCTCATGTTCAATTGGCACCGATGGTTTTGGATTTGTTCCAAATGATGATGGTAGTTACAAGAAAATACCACAAACAGGTAATGTTATTATTGGTGACAATGTTGAAATTGGCTCAAATTCAACAATTGATAGAGCTACTCTAGGGTCAACTATTATTAGTAATGGTGTTAAAATTGATAATCAAATTCAAATTGCCCATAATGTTGAAATAGGAGAGAATACTGCGATTGCTGCGCAATCGGGTATAGCTGGCTCCACAAAAATCGGAAAAAATTGTATGATTGGTGGTCAAGTTGGTATTATAGGACATTTAAAAATTGGAGATAATGTTAAAATTCAAGCTCAAGCTGGTGTAACTTGTGACATAAAGAGTGACTCAAGAATTACTGGAACTCCTGCAATTTCTTACATAAATTATAATAAGTCTTACATTCATTTTAAAAATTTACCTGAAATTGTAAAAAAAATTGATAAGAAAGAGTAATGATAAGAAGAACTGTTCCTCAAAAAACAATTTCTAAAGAATCAACTCTCAGTGGAGTGGGTCTTCATACAGGTAAAAATGTAATACTTACATTTAAACCTGCGCCATCAAATACTGGGCTTGTATTCATAAGAGAAGATATTGATGGAGATAATTCAATTGAGGCTAATATTAAATATATTTCAAATACGGACAGGGGTACAAATCTTGATAACGGATCATTTAGAATCGAAACTTCAGAGCATGTTTTAGCTGCATTAACTGGATTAGATATTGATAATTGCTATATATGTATTGATGGAACTGAAGTTCCAATTATGGATGGCTCTTCAAAATTCTTTATAGAAGCATTAGAAGAGGCTAGTATTGTAGAGCAAAATGCCTTAAGAGAAGAATTTTTTCCGACTGAAACTATTTCGTATTTATGTGAGGAAACAGGAAGTAAAATTTCAATTTTACCAGACGAAAATTATAAGGTTAAAACAAAAGTTGATTACAAAACTAAAGTTTTGGGTGAACAAGAAGCATTTATTAATAACATAAATGAATTTAAAAATGAAATATCTTCAGCAAGGACTTTTAGTTTTTTACATGAATTAGAAATGCTTTTAGAGAATGGGTTAATTAAAGGAGGTGACCTAAATAACGCTATCGTATATGTAGATAAACCACTTGCTGAAAGTAATATGGATATACTGAAAAAGGCTTTTAAAAAAAACATTATATCAGTAACTCCCAATGGCATATTGGATAATTTAAATCTTCATTATCCTAATGAAGCAGCACGACATAAATTATTAGATGTAATTGGAGATCTTGCTCTTATAGGTATGAAGATTAGAGGAAAGGTTATTGCTGAGAAACCTGGTCATTCAATAAATGCTAAATTTGCTAAAAAAATTTCTGAAATGATAAAATTAGACAGAAAGAATATTTTACCTAAACTAAACCTTGATAAAAAACCACTAATGAGTTCAGATGAAATAATGAATGTTATTCCTCATAGACCTCCATTTCTTCTTATTGATGAAGTTCTGGAACTATCCAATTCACATGTAATTGGACTAAGAAGAGTAGAAGAAAATGAATCATGGGTTAAAGGACACTTTCCTGGATCACCAGTTATGCCTGGTGTTCTTCAAGTCGAATTTATGGCTCAGGCTGGTGGTGTACTCGTTTTAAACACAGTACCTGACCCTGAAAATTATCTTACTTTTTTTATGAAAATGGATAAATGTAAATTTAAAAATCCTGTTGTTCCTAGTGATATACTCATATGTAAATTAGAATTAATTTCTCCAATAAGAAGAGGAATAATTCATATGTATGGATATACTTTTGTTGGTGATGAAATTAAAAGCGAAGGTGAATTTATGGCTAAAATTATTAAAAAAAATTAAACATGAATCAACCATTAGCATATGTACATCCAGGAGCAAAAATTGCTAAAAATGTTGTTGTAGAGCCATTTTCTACAATTAACAATAATGTTGAAATAGGTGAGGGGACATGGGTTGGATCAAATGTAACAATCATGGAGGGTGCAAGAATTGGGAAAAATTGCTCAATATATCCTGGAGCTGTTATTTCCGGTAATCCACAAGATCTAAAATTTGAGGGTGAGGATTCTTTGTGTGAAATTGGTGATAATACAACTATTCGTGAATGTGTAACAGTTAATAGAGGGACAAGAGATAAAGGTACAACCAAGATCGGATCAAATTGTTTAATTATGGCATATTCTCACATTGCTCATGATTGTTTTGTTGGTGATAACTGTATATTCTCAAACAATAGTACTCTTGCGGGACATATTACAGTTGGAGACTATGTTATTTTATCTGGATTTGTGGCTGTTCATCAATTCTGTAGAGTAGGTTCTCATTCTTTTGTAGCTGGAGGATCTTTGGTGAGAAAAGATGTTCCTCCCTATGTAAAAGCAGCTAGAGAACCTTTGTCTTATGTGGGGATCAACTCTGTTGGACTCAGAAGAAGAGGATTTGAAAGTAAGAAAGTTCATGAAATTCAAAATATATATAGAATACTTTATCAAAAGAAATATAATAATACACAAGCAGTTGAGATTATTCAGGCAGAACTAAATGCAACTCCTGAAAGAGATGAGATTATTCAGTTTATAGAAAATTCTCAACGAGGAATAATGAAAGGATACTTTCAAAAAAATTAATTTATGGCAAGCACTAGCGATATAAGAAAGGGACTTTGCATTAAATATAATCATGATATATATAAGATAATTGAATTTCTTCATGTAAAACCAGGAAAGGGACCGGCTTTTGTAAGAACCAAATTAAAGAGTGTAACCAATGGAAAAGTTTTAGACAATACATTTCCCTCAGGTCATAAAATTGAAGAAGTTAAGGTGGTTACAAGTCAATATCAATTCTTGTATAACGACACAGATTATTTTCATTTTATGAATAATGAGGATTATAATCAAATTACCATTGATAAAAATAAAATTGATTATCCTGATCTTCTTAAAGAAGGAGAAAATGTGACTATAATAATTAATACTGCGGATAATAGTCCACTGTCAGTTGACATGCCCTTGAGTGTTATATTAGAAGTAACTCACACCGAGCCTGGTGTAAAAGGAAATACTGCTACAAATGCAACAAAACCTGCAACTTTAGAGACAGGAGCTAATATCAATGTACCATTATTTATTAATGAAGGTGACAAAGTAAAAATTGATACTGAAAAAGGTCAGTATATCGAAAGAATAAAATAAATTTGTCAAAAATTAGACTAAATGAGTATTATAGTTAATAAAAACTCTAAAGTTTTAGTTCAAGGGTTTACAGGAACAGAAGGTACATTTCACTCTGAGCAGATGATTAAGTATGGAACAAATGTTGTATGTGGGGTTACTCCTGGTAAAGGTGGCACAAAACATTTAGACAAGCCTGTTTACAATACTGTTGCAGATGCATTTAATAATGAAGATATAAATACATCGATAATTTTTGTACCTCCAATGTTTGCTGCAGATGCAATTATGGAGGCTGCTCAATCAGGAATCAAAACTATTGTGACAATAACAGAAGGAATACCAATTAATGATATGACAAGAGTAATATCTTATATTAAGGGAAGGAATATTAGATTGATTGGCCCTAATTGTCCTGGAATAATTACTCCTGAAGAAGCAAAAATAGGAATTATGCCTGGTTTTGTATTTAAAAAAGGAAATGTTGGTATAGTTTCAAAATCAGGAACACTTACATATGAAGCTGCAGATCAAGTTGTAAAGTCTGGATATGGAATTTCAACAGCTATAGGAGTAGGGGGAGACCCAATTATTGGTACCAGTCTTCTTGACTCTGTTAAATTGTTTATGGAAGATAGTGAAACTGATGTAATAGTTATAATAGGAGAGATAGGAGGTAAACTAGAAATTGATGCTGCAAGATGGATAAAAGATAACGGTAATAAAAAACCAGTAGTTGGATTTATTGCTGGAGAGACTGCGCCAAAAGGAAGAAAAATGGGACATGCTGGCGCTATTATAGGTGGAGAAGATGATACGGCGCCTGTAAAAAAAAGAATAATGAGAGAATCCGGTGTCAATGTAGTTGATTCTCCCGCAGATATTGGTAAAGCTGTAAATGAAATTCTTAAATAATGAAATTACTTGAATCAAAAGTTGCAATTATAACAGGTGGAAGTAGGGGAATTGGTAAATCTATTTGTGAGACTTTTGCTTTGAATGGATGTAATGTTGCATTTACCTATAATAACTCTAAAGAATCTGCAGAAAGTTTATCCAAAGAGCTAAATGAGCTTGGAATAAAAGCAAAAGCATATAAAAGTGATGCTTCAAATTTTGATGATGCAATAATGTTAGTTGAAAATGTTTTGAATGATTTTGAAAAAATTGATATTCTAGTAAATAATGCTGGAATAAAAAAAGATAATTTATTAATGAGGATGGAAAAATCTGATTTTGATTCTGTAATTAATACAAATTTATCATCTGTTTTTAATTTAACTAAAGCTACAATTAAAACATTTTTGAAGCAAAGAAATGGTTCAATAATAAATATAAGCTCTGTTGTTGGAGTAAGAGGAAATGCAGGGCAATCAAATTATTCTGCCTCAAAAGCAGGTATTATAGGTTTCTCTAAATCAATTGCTCTAGAATTAGGTTCTAGAAATATTAGAAGCAATGCAATTGCTCCAGGATTTATTGAAACAGACATGACAGAATCTTTATCAGAGGATGTTATTAATTCTTGGAAAGAAAGTATTCCACTTAAAAGAGGTGGTAATCCAAGTGATGTTGGAAATGCATGTGTGTTTTTTGCATCAGATTTATCTAGTTATATAACTGGACAAACTCTTCATGTAGATGGAGGAATGTTAACTTAAAAATTAAATATAAATGAAAAATTTACCGAACATAGGTTTACCTATTATTTTAATATCACTATTATTAATTGTATTTATATCCAGATCATCTGTTAATATTGGATCAGGTGAGGCTGGAGTATTATTTAGAACACTAGGAGGTGGTGTTGTAACTGATAGTCCTCCAAAAGGCGAAGGATTTAAAATTATTGCACCTTGGAACAGGATTGTTATATATAACGTAAAACAACAAGAGGTTCTTGAAAGCATGCAAGTACTATCTTCTAATGGTCTAGAAATTAGCCTTGATGTCTCTGTACTGTATCAACCTGTTTATAATGACTTAGGGTTACTTCATCAGACAAAAGGTGAAAATTATCTTAATTCCGTTCTTTTACCAAATATAAGAGCTGTAGCAAGAAGTGTTGTTGGAAGATACACTCCTGAACAATTATACTCAACAAAAAGAGATGCTATTCAAAATGAGATATTTATCGAGACTAGAGATGATGTTTTAGGACAGTATATTCAACTAAACTCAGTTCTTGTCAGAGATGTGACACTTCCTACTGCAATTAAAGAAGGTATTGAAAGAAAGCTTGTACAGGAACAGGAAGCTTTAGAATATGAATTTAGACTTGTCAAAGCGGAACAAGAAGCCGAAAGACAAAGAATTGATGCTGAAGGTAAGGCTACAGCAAACAGAATATTAAGTGCATCCTTAACGGATAGAATACTTCAAGAGAAAGGTATTGAAGCATCTTTAAAATTATCTGAGTCTCCAAATTCAAAAGTTATAGTTATTGGATCAGGTGATGGTGGTTTACCCATAATTTTAGGAAATAATTAATTAATTGATTAAATCAAAAATGAATCCATTATCATTAATTTGATAGTGGATTTTTTATTTTTAAATTTATCAGAAGGTACAGTAATTAGTAATCTCTTTTTTCAAAATCTTCATTTTCTTCTTTAATTATCTTTCTAATTAAAAGGTATATTAAAGATGCAATTATAATTAGCCAAATAACAATACTAAAAATTATTTCTGAATCATTCATTTACGATAGTTTTACTGCTGTTCCGTAAGCCATTATTTCAGAGCATCCTTGCATTATCATAGATGTTGTAATTCTTACATTAATAATTGCATCAGCTCCTAAAGATTTCGCATCATCTTTCATTCTACTAATCGCTTGTTCTCTAGATTGTGCTTGTAATTTTGTGTACTCTTCAATTTCTCCACCAACTACATTCTTCAAAGTAGCAAAGATGTCTCTGGCTACATTTCTTGATCTTACAGTATTCCCACGTGCAATTCCAAGAACTTGTGAAACTTGCTTTCCTTCAATATTGGGGGTAGTAGATATAATCATACATTAAATATACAAACTTAAACAGATATATCCTGTTTTACATAATATTAATTATAGGACATTTTACTAATATACTCCAAATTGATTAAGGTGAAATGCAGTATGACCACTGACTACTTCTTTTAGTGTCCAATTATCAACCTTACCATGAAATGTATTAATTAAATATTTTTCTTTGTAATCATTTACTTTTTCTAAGACTTCAATAAGTTTTTTTTGTTCATCTTCAAATATTAGATTACTTGATCGTTCTGCATCAAAAAACTTAAATGTTGGAGTATTTTTTGGATATTTATCATAGTTCCACCTTAATATGTATCTTAGAAAAAATAAATGTAGAGAACCAAAAATATAAGTCATGTAGTTGGGAGAATAATTTTTTTCATTAAGATAAAATATCACAAATTTGTTACAATGCCATAACATTTGTGAAGAGTTCATTCTACCCCATTTAGGTTTAGTATCTTTTTTTACGTTATTTATTGCGTTTATTAATTTATCTATTTGCACTTGTAATTAAAAAAATTTATCTAAATATATAAAAGTCTTTTAATCTGTTTTAAAAATTGCTGTAATTTACATATATGAATTTAACATAAAAGTTATTTGGTTTGCGTTTTGTCCATTCATCTACTCAGAAAAATTAATATTCTTCTCTTGGTATTTCATTGATAGTAACGTCAGTTCCCGATGGCAATGTTTGACCGAAACTTACCCATCCATTCTTATGAGTCCACCTATATACTATATTTACCATTCCAAATAGATCAAAAGAATATCCATTATGGTTACCAGCAGGTTTTTGAGAATAATTTACTGGCGGAAGTAAACCAACTGAATTAATTGATAAATTATTTATTACTTAAAGGTTCAAAAACTTGGGAGTGTTATAACCAATTATTGACTCTCAAGTATCAAGATTTTTTGGCATGGCAATTCTACCCTTGTACAGCTTAGAATAAATATTAACGTTATACACAAAAAAATTCTTTTGATTGTTAAATTTATTAAATTAACAAGAAAAAAAATGAAATTAATTAATGAATTTAAAGAGTTCGCAGTTAAAGGAAATATGATGGAAATGGCAATCGGTATTATAATTGGTGCTTCATTTAACTCAGTTATAGACGTTTTAGTAAAACAAATTCTTCTTCCTCCACTTTCTTTATTATCTAATGGATTGAACATAGATTCGAAAAAAGTAATACTAAGAGAAGCTAATATTAGTTCTTCTGGAAATATTATTAATGAGGAAGTAAGTATTAATTATGGTTTTTTTATTGAAACTTTTATAGATTTTATGATAGTAGCATTTACAATCTTCATAGTAATAAAGTTTTTAAATAAATTAAAGGTTCAAGCTGAGGACCCTAATAATAAAAAGCTTTCAACACCAAGAAATATAATGCTTTTAACAGAAATTAACGATTCTCTTAAAGATTTAAATAAAAATTTAATTAAGAAAAATTAATTATTAATAAATCAAAGATTAGTAATTAATTAGATATTCCAGCTTATCTTTTAGTATGTAAGAAGCTTGAAATCCTTCCTCTAAATTTTTAGCAAAAGGCACTGGAGTGTCTAAAGATCCAACTCTAACAATGGGTGCGTCTAAATATTCAAATATTTCTTCGCTAATTACAGCTGAAATCTCTCCTAAATAGCTGTTAAAAAGAGTATCTTCTCCTAAAAGTAAAACTTTACCTGTTTTTTTTATTGAATTGAAAACCATTTCTTTATCCCATGGGACAAGAGTATTTAAATCAATAATTTCTATTTCTTGATTTTCATAATTATCCAATAGATTTAATGCCCAATGAACCCCTAATCCGTAACTTATAATAGTGACTTTAGAGCCAATATTTCTAATTTTTCCCTTTCCGAACTCTAAAGTGTATCTAGATGTTGGTATTTTTTCAGACACAGTCCTGTATAAAAACTTATGTTCAAAATACATTACAGGGTTAGGATCATCAATAGATGCATTTAATAAACCCTTTGCTTCATATGGATGCGAAGGATATACAACCTTTAAACCAGGAACTTTTGTAAACCAGACCTCATTGCTTTGAGAATGAAATGGTCCTGCCCCTACTCCACCTCCACATGGCATTCTGACAACTATATCAGAGTTTTGAGACCATCTATAATTAGACTTGGCTATAAGGTTAACTACAGCAGTAAAACCAGAACTAACAAAATCTGCAAATTGCATCTCTACTATAGACTTAAAGCCTCCGATACTTAAACCGTATGCTGATGATAATATTACCGATTCACATAAAGGCGTATTTAACACTCTGCTTTTTCCATATTTATCAAATAACCCATCTGTAACTTTAAATACGCCGCCATATTCAGCAATATCCTGACCCATAATTACAAGGTTCTCATGTTGTTCCATAGACTCATATATCCCATCCTTTATAGAATCTACAAGCCTTACTTCATTTACAGAATCATCTTTGGGGTCTAATTTATCTACATTATATTTTTTATATACATCCCCCAATTCATTATCGATATTAAAATCAACTTCTTTAAAAGAATTTGCAGAACTCCAGTTTTTGTCAATTTCTCTAGAAGTAGATACTTTAATTGTATCTATTTCTTTTTTGGATAGATATTTTGAATTCAATAAAAAATTTTCAAAATGAGATATAGGATCTTTTTTAGACCATTCTTCTATTACACTATTATCTATGTATGCCTGACCGCTAGCCTCTTCGTGACCTTTCATCCTAAATGTCTTAAACTCAATTAAAACAGGCTTAGAGTCTTTTCTCATATTTTCGACAACTGATTTAACACAACTATAAACATCAATTATATTATTCCCGTCTATTACATAAGATTTAACACCATATGAATCTCCTCTATCAGCGAGATTTTCAATTGCATATTGCTCATTTACTGGTGTACTTAAACCATACCCATTATTTTCAATACAAAATATCACAGGCAGACACCAAGTTGAGGCTAGATTTAATGCTTCATGAAAATCACCCTGACTAGTTCCACCATCACCAGTAAAAACTGCAACTACTTGGTTTCTGTTTTTTAGCTTATTAGATAGTGCTATTCCACAAGCTACACCCATTTGAGGCCCCAGATGTGAAATCATTCCTACTATTTTATGTTCATTTGTTCCAAAGTGGAAGCTTCTATCTCTACCCTTAGTAAATCCTTCATTTTTACCTTGCCATTGAGCAAAAAGCCTATATAGTGGTACTTCTCTAGATGTAAATACACTTAAATTCCTGTGAAGGGGTAAAATATATTCATCTTTATTAAGAGCAGCAGTAAGACCAGTTGATATTGCTTCTTGACCAATTCCGCTGAACCATTTTGATACTTTACCCTGTCTCAGAAGAATAATCATTTTTTCCTCAATCATTCTAGACTTAAGCATGTTCTTAAGTAACTCAATTAGAACTTTTTTATCTATATCTTTAACATCAAATTTCATAGTGACCAATCAATTTTATTTTTTCCAATAGACTCAAGATATTCATTACATTGACTAAAGTGCTTATTACCAAACCAATAACCCCTGTTTGCACTTAAGGGCGAAGGGTGGCCTGATTCTAAAATTTTATGTTTTTTAGTATCAATCAATTTTCTCTTTTGTTTGGCGAATGAACCCCATAATAAAAATACAGTATTATTTGTTTCATATGATATTATTTGGATGACCTTATTAGTAAATATTTCCCATCCTTTATTTTGATGACTTCCTGCTATCCCGTCCCTAACAGTCAATGTTGCATTTAGAAGCATAACCCCCTGATTAGCCCATTTTGAAAGATCTCCATTGTTATCATTATAAATTAAACCTAAATCATCTTTAATCTCTTTAAATATATTGATTAAAGAGGGTGGATGCTGAACACCATTGTTTACAGAAAAGCATAAGCCATTAGCTTGATTTATTCCATGATATGGATCTTGACCAATAATTACAACTTTGAGACTATTAATAGGACAAAAATCTAAGGCATTGAATATTTGTGATCCTTTCGGATGGCATTTAGTCAAAGAGTAATCTTCTTTTACAAATGCGATTAATTTTTTAAAATATTCTGAGTTAAACTCTGACTCTAGAAGTCTTTTCCAAGATTCATCAATCTTCACTGACATCCTGAAGATTATTTAGCTTTCCAACAGATTTTGCAACAATCATAGATACAGCTGCATCACCAGTTACATTTACTATAGTTCTACACATATCCAGAGGTCTATCCACTGCAATTATAAGTGCAAGGCCTGCCTCAGGAATACCAGCCTGACCTAAAACAATTACAAGCATTACAATTCCTGCACTAGGAACAGCAGCAGCGCCAATTGAGGCAAGAGTAGCAGTGACTATAATTCCTAGCTGTGCACCAATACTAAGATCTAAACCAAATGCTTGAGCTATAAACACAGCAGCAACTGCCTGATAAACACTAGTACCGTCCATATTAACTGTTGCTCCTATTGGGAGAACAAAACTTGATATTTCTTTATCTACACCTAAATTCTTTTCAGCACAGTCCATTGTAACAGGAAGTGTTGCAGCACTAGAGCTTGTTGAGAAGCCTAGTAATTGTGCAGCCGAAATACCATTCATGAAGGTTGAAGGATTAGTGTTAGTTATAAGCTTAACAATTATATTGTATACTACTATCATAAGGATTAAACCAATGATAAGAGTAACAGAGTACATACCGAGTGCTATAAATAAGTCTAAACTAGGAGATTCAACAACTAAGGTGGCTAATAAAGCGAATACACCATACGGAGCTGATTCCATTATTAAATCTATAAGCTTTAGTATTATAGAATTTAGACCATCAAAAAAATCCTTTACAGGTTTAGCGAGTTTTGGATCAACAAGTATTATTCCAATTCCAAAGAAAATTGCGAAGAAAATAACCTGTAGCATATTTCTATTATTTGTAGCAGCGTCAAAGATGTTAGCTGGAACAATATCAACCAAAGGTTGCAGTGGGCCACTTTCCGATTGCTGTTGAGCTTGTTGTTGTTTTTCTATTACACCCTGCTCATACTCTTGTACAAGATCAATCCTTGTTTCTTCTGTAATTGTACTTCCAGGCTCAACAATATTCACAAGGATTAATCCAATAATAACAGCTGTTACTGTTGTACATATATAAATTCCAAGTGTTCTGGTTCCAATAGTAGATAATTTAGAAATGTCTTTTAAATCAGAAATACCCTTAACTAAAGAAGCTAAAATTAATGGCATAGCTATTAGTTTAAGTAAATTGATAAATATTGTACCAAATGGTTTTACCCAATCTTTTATTAAATCAGATCCAAATAATGTTTGAGACATTATAAGACCAAAAATAACTCCTAAAGCCATTCCAATAATTATTTTCCAATGTAACTTCATAATTATACTTTGGAGAGTTTGCTTAACAATAAATAGTCTGCAATTACTAATGCAGCCATTGCCTCAACTATAGGCACAGCTCTTGGCACAACACATGGATCATGCCTACCTTTACCTTGTACATTTACTTTATTTCCACTACTATCGATGGAATCCTGATCTCTCATTATTGTAGACACAGGCTTAAATGCAGTATTAAAATATATATCCATGCCATTTGAAATTCCACCTTGTACTCCACCTGAATAGTTTGTTTTTGTTGATCCATCTTTATTAAAAGAGTCATTATGTTCAGATCCATTCATTTGAGACCCCTTGAAACCACTTCCAAACTCGAAACCTTTAACAGCATTAATAGATAACATCGCCTTTCCAAGCTCTGCATGAAGCTTATTGAAAACTGGTTCTCCAATGCCAACCGGTACTCCAGTAATAATACACGAAATAACTCCTCCAACAGTGTCCCCATTTTTTCTCGTTTGTTTGATTAAATTTTCCATCTCTTTAGACTTATTAAGATCAGGACACCTAACAATTGATTTTTCAACATTATCAAAGTCAACATTTGAATTTTCATATTTATATTTGATTTTTCCAACTGATGAAACAAATGCATTTATCTTGACTTCTTTTAAAAGAAGTTTAGCAATAGCTCCAGCAACAACTCTAACTACAGTCTCTCTTGCAGAACTTCTACCACCTCCCCTATAATCCCTAAAACCATATTTCTTATCATAAACGAAGTCTGCATGAGATGGTCTATAGCTATCCTTTATATGAGAGTAATCTTTTGATTTTTGATCTTGGTTAGCAATTATAAATCCTATAGGGGTTCCAGTTGATTTGCCCTCAAAAATTCCTGATAAGAATTCAACAGAGTCATCTTCTTTTCTTTGAGTGACAATTTCAGACTGCCCAGGTCTTCTTCTATTCAACTCAGAATTAATAAAATCTAAATCAATATTTACTCCTGCAGGACAGCCGTCAATAATACCTCCAAGAGCTTTTCCATGAGACTCACCAAATGTTGAAAGTTTAAAAATATTTCCGAATGAATTTCCTGCCATAACCTAGAAATATAAAGATAATACCTTATATCAAATTACTCTACCAGGATTTAATATATTTTTTGGATCAATAGATTTTTTAATAAGCTTCATAAGTTCAATTTCATCTTTACTCCTAGTTTTAATCAAGTATTTCTTTTTATCGATACCAATACCATGTTCTGCAGAGATTGACCCATCAACTAATTCTGTATTATTATATATTATATCATTAATTTGAGATTTTAATTCTTCACAAGCTGAATCTTTTCCTATAATAAAATGAACATTACCATCTGCAACATGACCAAATGGGAATATGGTTTTCACTCCATCACACTCCTTTAATTCACTAGAAATTTTATCTACAACCTCACCTATTAATGGAACTGGAATACTAATATCAAATTGTTGATCAAACTTTCTCTCATCAGCTAGAACTGCAACATCCTCTCTTACTCCCCATATGTTAACTTGCTCTTTCTCATCTTTTCCAATAACTGCATCATCGATTATCTTATTTTCTATACATTCAAGTATAGTCTCTTCAAATTTCTGATAATCATTTTTAAAATCGGTTCCCATGTACTCTATAAACAAATAATAATTAAAATTGTCGGGTAAGTATTTATTGTAAATGGTTTTTTCACTAACCATCTGCTTGTACGAACTATTCCAAAGAAGCTCGTAACCAGTTAAATTATTAGAAATTTTATCCTCTAGAATTTTTAAAAAATCTAAAACCTTTTGATAATCATTTGTAACTGCAAGAGAAGTGTATCTTGTTTTTGGTAAAGGATACAATCTAAGAACTACTTTGGTTACAATTCCAAGTGTTCCTTCTGAGCCAATAAAAAATTGCTTTAAATCATATCCGGAGTTATCCTTAATTAGTTTCTTCAAAGAAGATATAATTGTTCCATCTGGAAGAACTGCCTCAATCCCCATTACTAAATTTCGAGTCATACCGTATTTAAATACTCTTAAACCCCCTGCATTTGTTGAGATTGCACCACCTATTTGAGCAGAGCCTCTTGATCCAAAATTCAATGGTAAAAGCAGTTCTTTATCTTTGCAAGCATTAATCAAGTCCTCTAATATAACTCCAGATTCACAAGTAATTGTTTTAGCAATTTTATCTATCTCAATTATATTGTTCATTTTTTCTAATGATAGCACTACTTGAGTACTAATGGATTTTGTAGACCCAACAAGATTAGTTAAACCCCCATGAATAATAATCTCTTGATTGATATCGTTACAAATCTTTACTATTTTGGATATTTGTTTAGTAGTTTTTGGTGTAAGAATACATATAGATTCTACAGGAATATCAGTATTCCATATATGGTAAAATCTTGATTTTAAATCATTTCCACTTATGATTAATTCATCATCTAATATTTTTTTAAATAAGCCAATTATAGATTTTGTTGTCATTTAGCCTTAACAAAAAGTTAACTAAAGATATTAAATATAAAAAACTAAATTTGTAGTGTGAAAAAATTAAAATTCAAAATTCTTAGATTAACATTCTTATTTCTCTTGAGTTCATGTGGAACCTCAGACAAACAGTATGAGCTTATTGGAAATGCAGATGTAAGTGATGGAACTATGATATACATTTTACAGGCTGATCAAAATAATCAGCCATTCA
>CAJPUS010000036.1 GCA_905380995.1 uncultured Flavobacteriaceae bacterium | reverse complement strand
GTCCTGTACTTTGGAACCAAAGTGTTATTAAAATGATTAAGGATGGAGTCAAAGAGTTTTATGAAGTTGGACCAAGTAGAATACTTCAAGGATTAATTAGGAAAATCGATAGAAATATAGTTGTAGAAAAAATATAGTATTATTCTTTATAGACTTTTCCATCTTTCATGACAAAAATTATATTTTCTAGAGTAGAAATACTTTCAATAGGGTTTTCATTAGTAGCAATTATATCAGCATAGAATCCCTTCTTAATTTGTCCTAATAAGTTCTCCATGTTTAAAAGTTTTGCATTAGTCACAGTTGCAGCCCTAAGAGAAAATTCAGCAGGAATTCCAATTTCATCCCAATAAACAAATTCTCCTGCATTATCGCCATGCGGAAAGACACCAGCATCTGTTCCAAAGGAGATTGGGACGCCCATCTCGTATGCCTTTTTTGTTGATAATTTATTTTGAACTCCAATTTCTAATGCTTTGGGAATAATTATTTCCGGATAGTATCCTGGAATACCAGCCATTTTTGCAACATGTTCACCTGCACTTATTGTAGGAACTAAATATGTATTTTTTTCTTTCATTAATCTCATTGTTCTTTCCTTCATTATTGATCCATGTTCTATAGTTTTAACACCAGCTTTTACCGCTCTAAACATTCCTTCATCACCGTGAGCGTGAGCCGCTACATGCATACCATAGTCATTTGCAGTAGTTACTATTGCCCTAATGACTTCTTCAGTAAATTGAGGATTTTGTCCATTTTTTGCCATACTCATTACTCCTCCGGTAGCTGTAATTTTTATCAAATCTGCACCATTTTTATATCTATATCTTACAGCTTTTTTTGCATCATCTATTGAATTAACAACACCCTCCTCTGGCCCAGGATCATTAATAAGATCAGGTCTATAACCATTAGTAGGATCGCCATGACCGCCCGTTGTTGCAATAGTTTTCCCTGAAGTAAAAATTCTTGGGCCATCAACAAGACCATTATTGATAGCATTTCTGAGAGCAATATTTACTCCTGAACCACCTACATCCCTAACTGTAGTGAAACCTGCTAATAGTGTTTTTTTTGCAATAACTGTGGATTTAAAAGCAATATCTTCCTTTGAATCTTGAAATCTATTAATATACTTTTCCTTCCCACCTGATTCACTTTCCATATGAACATGGAAATCTATTAAGCCTGGAATAAGTACTTTATTTTTAAGATCATATAGCTCAATATTATTATTCCTTGGTTCAATAAATCCATCCTCAACAGAGCTAATAATATTATCCGAAATTATAATGGTTTTATTTGATTCAAACTTACCTAAATAAGAATCATAAATCTTTCCAGCATGAATGTATTTATCCTGAGATAGCAAAGTTGAAGAAACCAGTAAAAGTATAATTAGTTTAATATTCATTATTTTTCTAAATATAATGAAATGATTAATTATTTAAAGAAGCTTACTATAGTATCAGTAATATAATTTATCTGTCTTCTAGATAATTCAGTATGCATTGGCAAAGAAATGACCTGATTCTTTATTTCATTTGTTGCTGGAAAATCATTATCAGAAAGAAACTTTTGTTTATAAGCTTTTTGCTCATGGAAACCCAATGGATAATATATTCCAAATGGAATATTATTTAATGACAAATGTTCTGCTAGGTCATCTCTAATTTCAGATGGAACCTTGAGCGTGTATTGATGATAAACATGAGAGTCAATATCTGACTCAACAAATGGAGTTTGAATCTTATCAATACTTTTAAATGCTTGATTGTACAGGTCAGCTGATTTTTGTCTTCTTTGATTGTATTTATCCAAATATTTTAATTTAACATTTAAAATGGCAGCTTGCATTGAATCAAGTCTAGAGTTTATTCCTATTTCGTCATGATAATACCTTTCGTACATACCATGATTTGCAATACCTCTCATTTTGTATGCTAAATTATCAGAACTAGTAAAAATTGCACCACCATCTCCATAACATCCTAAATTTTTTGATGGAAAAAAAGATGTAGTTCCTATATCGCCTATCGTCCCTAACATCTGTTTTTCTGAATTTGAAAACTTAAATTTAGATCCTAGTGCCTGTGCATTGTCCTCTATAACTTTAAGATTATTTTTATTTGCAATATTAATTATTTCTTCAATTCTACAAGACTGACCAAAAAGATGAACGGGAATAATAACCTTAGTTCGATCAGTAATTTTAGTCTCAATTAAACTAGGGTTTAAATTAAAAGTACTCGGGTCAATATCAACCATAACAGGTTTTAATCCTAATAAAACTATAACTTCAATTGTTGAAGCAAATGAAAAATTTGTAGTTATTATTTCATCTCCTTTTTTTAGATCCAGAGCCATAAGTGCTATCTGAAGGGCATCAGTTCCATTTGCGCATGGTATCACATGTCTTACATTAAGGTATTCTTGTAAGTTATTTTGAAATTCTTTAACGATAGGTCCATTAATAAATGAAGAAGACTTTATTACTTTTTTTATCTCTCTATTTACCTTCCACCTAATTTTTCTGTATTGACCATTTAAGTCAACCATATTGATATTTTTCATTAAAAACAAAATTAAAAAAGTATTTTTGGAAAAAGAATTAAGTGAAATTTATTTATGATTTTTTTATTACAACTGCATCTTTAATATGCCAACCATTGAGACTTATCTCTACTAAAATTAATCTTTCATATTTAGGAAGGGCAAAATCATTTGAAATTTTAAAAAGGGAAGTTAACTCAAAAGAAAAAAATATATGGTTTCATGTTTCCTCTATGGGAGAGTTTGAAATAGCAAAACCAGTTATTAAATCATTAAAAAATAAATTTAAGAATATTAAAATTATATTAACATTCTTCTCTGCATCGGGATTTGAAAACTCTAAAAATTATGAATATGCAGATTCAAAAGTGTATCTCCCACTTGATAAATCAAATAATGCTAAAAGATTTGTAAATATTGTAAATCCTAAAATTGCAATTTTTATTAAAAATGATATTTGGTCTAATTATATTTTCTATTTAAATGAGAATAATTCAATTATTTATTCTCTATCCTCAAAGTTTACTAAATCTCAGTTCTATTTTAAATTTTACGGATTATGGTTTCTTAATCAACTTAGGAAAATTGATTTTTTTTATGTTCAGGATTATAATTCAAAAAAAATTCTTAAAACAAAATCATTTAAAAATATTAATGTTTCTGGTGATTTAAGGTTTACATCAGTTATCAACACATTCCATGAAAATAAAAGAATAATGCAAGTTGAAAAATTTATAAATAATCAAAAGTGCTTTGTCGCTGGAAGTATTTGGGATAACGATATTGAATTGATTGATAAAGTTTTAAAGAGTGATATTAAAACTATTATAGCTCCTCATGAAATATCTGCAAATTTTACAACCAAACTAAAAAGAAGATATGGAGATAATTGTGTTAAATTTTCAGATCTAAATAATGAATATGATCTCAAAAAAAACATTTTAATCATTGACTCTATCGGTATTTTAAAATATATATATAGGTATGCAGATATTTCATATATAGGGGGTGGAATGGGGTTTAAGGGTCTTCATAATATCCTTGAACCTGCTGTTTTTTCATGTCCAATTATAATTGGTAAAAATTTTAAAGGTTTTCAGGAAGCAGAGGATTTAACCTTATTGGGTGGAGTATATTCAACAATTAGTTCTAATGAGTTTTACAAATGTTTTTTTAAGTTATATAATTCAACGGAACTCAGAAATAAATCTGGAAAAACAAACTCAAAATACATCACAGATAATGCTAAAAAAAACCAAAAGTTTATTGATTCCTTCAATAAAAAAGTACAATTTTTATAATTTAAATTATATTTGAAACATGCTCGAAAAATCTATATTGATTATAATTTTTTTATCATCTTTATTCTCCTGTA
>CAJPUS010000035.1 GCA_905380995.1 uncultured Flavobacteriaceae bacterium | reverse complement strand
GATGAATTTCCAACCATTTCTTCCACTCAAATTTCTCTACTAGATATTTATAATCAACTGAAGCTAGCGTATAGAAATTCTGCATTTCATTGCGACTTTTTTCACTCCAATGTTCACAACTTCGTTTAAATGTATCTTTCATTTGCTAAATCCTGAGAGTCTACCTAAGCTGACCATCATAATGGTAACTTGTTATATAGCCTTAAACAACCCTATGAATAAATATATTTATTAGATATTGTACCCTTAAAGAGTAAATTTTGAAAAATCTAGGCTTTAAAGAATCCAGATCTTGATTTCTTATAGGTAATGGTGGTGAAGAGAGGGGAATAAACAAAAAAAAATCTAATTATTCAAAAATAATAATAAATAATCTAAAATGATTTTTTTGTATTTTCTCTCCATAATGAAACCTCAGTACCAGTTTGCATACAACAAGATGTTATTGGAAATGACTCCTGTTGACTTGGACTTAACCTACTATCTTGCGAACTTGGTTGAATAAACATTATACAATCAATAATGTGAATAACTCCATTCTCTGCTACTATATCTTCTCTGACAATAACTATATCTTTAATAAATAAACTTTCACTTTTATATAATTTGATTGGCTTATTGCTTACTGTTAGTTCAGTAGTTACTTGTTCCGTAATATCTGTAGCTAAAATTTCTTTGGCCAAAATGTGATCAGTAAAAAGTCTTTTTGAATAATAATTGTCGCTTAGTATTAACTCTTTGAGTTCTTTAGGGACATTTATAAAAGCATTGTTAGATGGTGCATAAACTGTCCAATCGTATGGAATTTTCTTTTGTAAGACATCATCAAGTTCTGTTCTATTCAGATATTCGTTGAAAGTTGATAAATTAGGGTGTTTTGAAATAATATCATAAACACTTTGTTCTTTTGAAAACAAATCAGATGAAAGTAATAATATCAAAAAAAATATTATGTGCATATATTAATCATATAATCTCTTATACCAGTTTGTAAAGGGGGGCTGATAAGTAAAAGAATATAGCAGTTCTATAGCAGTATGTCTAAAATTTTGATTAATTTTACACAACATTGATAAGTTCAAATATTAAAATTAAATAGTTTGGGATATTTTTGTGAGTAAAAGCGAATTAAAAATTACTGGGTATTTTTTGTTGACTTTTTCCATTAAAAAACAAATCTTGAATTGCAATTTCTCTTCACAATCAAATTATATTTAAATCGTTTGTGCCTACCGAATTGCTTAAAATTTATCTATTCTTTTTCAATAATCATTTTACTTTACTGTCAGATTAAGTTTGATAGCAATTTCATGTAATACTAGTTTTATAGGTAGTGCAGATTTAAAGATACATATTAAAAGTGCACTATGAGATTAAACTCAGAGATATCCATTATACTTACATTAAAGTTAGATGTATTTTCTTAGAGTTATATGCAAACCTGTAAACACATATTATTTTAATTTCTATTAAGTTCAATCATATTTTACCCAAGTACGCCATCAACACTAAAATATTTTTATCTAAATTTTAATTATCTGAAATCTATTTCCTTAAAGGTTAATATCAGATATGCGAATTTTTCTATAAATTAATTCACAAAAGATAAGAATCAAAATATGCAGACATACTTTTTGTCTTACATAAAATATTTTTAGGAGTGAAAATTAGGAGTTAAAAAGACAATTTAAAGTCTTTAGGAGCGCATAAATTTAAGGCTTTGAAAAAAATAGTGCGGAGAGATAGAGATTGATAAAAAGTAATGTAATTTTTCTAAATTTAATAGTGAATGACTCTAAAGGGATTTTTTTGAACTTTCATATTCATGTTGTAAATTGTTTTTAAGATTGATGGCCTAAGCACATCTTTTGGTTTTCCGAAATCTTTTATCTCTCCTAAGTGCAGTGATGCTATCTTATTAGAAAATTTGGCAGCTAAGTTCAAATCATGAATTATCAGCATAATTCCTATACCTTGGTCTCTCGAAACATTTCTAATTATTTTTAAAACATCAATTTCGTAGAAGAGGTCTAAATTTGCAAGAGGTTCGTCAAGTAATGCATATTTATTCTCTTTATTATTAAAGGAGGGACTATAAAGTTGAACTAAAGTTTTAGCTAGCTGAACTCTTTTCAATTCGCCGCCAGACAAAGAATTTATATTTCTGTATAATAAATATTCAACATTACAAAGTTTTGAAATTTTTAAAATTATATTCTCAAAGATTTCAGAGAATATTTCTATCCCATTTTCAACCCAACCAAATTGAATAACTTCTTTAACTTTAAAATCAAATGCTATTCTTGAAAATTGACCCATAACACTTCTCTTTCTTGATTTTTCTTCTAATGATAGTGTTCTTAAGTCATTTTTATCATAAAAGATTATACCCTTTGATGGTAAATGATCTCCAGCAACTAAATTGATTAAGGAGGATTTTCCAGCTCCATTTGGTCCAATGATTGAAAGAATTTCTCCTGGGATAACTTTCAAGTTAATATTTTTTAAAATACTTTTGTTATCAATATCCAAAGATATATTTTTTATTTCAATACTCATCTTTTGATTTTAATGATTAGCCATAAAAAAAATGGAGCGCCTATAGCACTAGTTAAAAGTCCAACTGGTAATTCAGCTGGTTGTATTAAAATTCTTGATAACAAATCCGCAAATGTCATCAAGGCTGCACCCAAAATAGCTGAGCCAGCTAAAAGAAAACTGTGATTAACTCCTCCAATTAATCTTACCAAGTGTGGAACTACTAAACCTACAAAACCTATCATTCCTGAGAGTGCAACACTTGTCCCAACGCATGTTGCCGAAAATAATACAACTTTCAATTTTAGATTTTGAACATCTACACCAAGTCTTAAAGCCTCAGACTCACCAAGTTGTAAAACATCTATTTTTCTTGAAATAGGAAGCATTAAAAGTATTGAGCTTAAAATTAAAATTATTGCCGGTGAAATTAACAACCAATTTGAAGCTCCAAAACTGCCCATCATCCAAAATGTTAAACCCCTTAATTGAGAATCTGTACTTAAGTAAGTTAAAATACCTATTATTACAGATGCAAGTGCATTTATTGCTATTCCAATAAGAAGCATATAAGTTGTTCCTTTAGTTCCAAAACCACTAGTAAATGCATATAAGAAGAAAATAACTAACGATGCCCCACTTATTGCGGAAATAGGTAAAATAAATACTCCAAATAAAAATTCAGGGATAAATTTTGTTCCAAGTACAATGACAAATGAAGCGCCCAAGGCTGCTCCTGCAGAGACCCCAATAAGTCCTGGGTCAGCTAAAGGATTCCTGAATAAACCTTGAAGGGAAGCTCCAGAAATACCTAGACTTGCACCAACTAAACAAGCAAGCAAAACTCTGGGTGTTCTAATTTCAGAAAGAACCTTAAATTCTAAATCTGAAAGTTCAAAATTTATCAAATTAATTATGGGAATTCTAAAACTCCCAATTCCTAAACTTAAAATAAATGAAAAAAATAATAAGACTAGGAAAGAAAGTAAAACAAACTTTTGTTTGAAATTTATGAACCTTGTAAACTGAAAACTATTAAAATTATTTGAATTTTTCATAAATTTTATTTGATATTTCTAAACCGGAGTTTATTGTTCTCGGCCCAAAACCCAAAAATGACATACCATCTAATGAAAACACGCTTTGAGTTCGTGCTGCTTCAGTCATTTCAATGCCAGACTCTTTTAAAAATGAATTCAACGAACCGTAATTTTTGGTTGCTCTTTGTGTAACTAATATAAAATTCGGATTTGATAATAAAATAGATTCTTTACCAGCAGGTTTCCAACCTTCAAAACTATTCATAGTATTTTCACTTCCAATCATTTTTAAAAAATCTTCACCTGAGGTATTTTTTCCTGCAACTACAGGAGATGTTCCCTGCATCATTAAAATCACTAAACCCTTTATATTTTTTTTTGAATTGGCTTTTGAGATTATCTTTAATTTACTTATAGATTTTTCAAAACTTATGTTTTTTGTAAAATTAACATTTTTACCTATAATATTACCAATACATGAGATCTTCTCTTTTATTCCTTTTATACTGTTTTTTTCATCCAAAACTCTCAATTCAATTTTAGTTTTTTTCAGCTGTTCTAAAACATTTCTAGGTCCCATATCGTTTTCTCCGATAATTAATGTTGGATTTAAAGATAGAACACCTTCAGTAGATAATGCTCTTACATATCCAATTGATGGATAGTTTTTTGCATCTTTAGGGTAATTTGAAGTTGTATCAACAGCTACGATATTTTGAGATTCATTTAAAAAAAAAAGTATTTCTGTTATTGAGCCGCCCGCAACTACAATTCTTGATGTATCTCTGGCTTTAGAACAGTCTGCGAAACTAAGTTTATTTAATAATAAAAAAGAAAAAAAAATAAAAAATTTAATCATTGTATAGGCTATTCATAATAAATATTGATATTAATTATGAATATCAAATTTAATTTCATTAATTCAACTTTTTTCTTTTAAATTGAAGCCACTAATTGAGTATTTATCCGTGCTATTTTGTTTTAAATCCTTAGTGGAAAAGTAATTTTATTTTTACTAGGAATTTTTTCTACCCCGGATCAATACTTACAGAGTAAGCTACCTACACATTAGGTATTAAGTGAAAGTAGAACAGGAAATTACACACACAGAAGGAAAGACAACATATGATAAATAGTTCTGGAGAAACAGTGAAAAGACTAATTTTTTTTTTAGTAGAAAAGAATTTTAAGAAAAATTAAATTAACACTTGAATTAATAATAATAATTATTATCATTAAGATGTTAATGCTTATGACTAAAGATGATTACATACAACTTCAACAAGCTCTTATTGCAAGTGTTTTACAAAAGAAAGTTCATTTACACCAAAAATATGAATATTTATTAGATAAGCTATCTTTATCTAATAAATCACAAATTTATAAATTAATTTTAAGTAAAAGGTTGTTATCAAGACTTATAAGAGAGTCAAACAAAATACTTGATGATGCACAAAAATGTTCATCAAAGTATTGCTATTGTTGTGATAATGAAGATGATGATATGAGTATAAAACAAAACAATTCAATGTGGCTTCACTAAACCAATACCAATGAAAGGAAATTAAAATGAAGATTTTATGTATTTTGTATGATGATCCAACGGATGGAATGCCAACCTCTTATCCTATAAAAGACTTACCAAAGATTAGTAATTATCCTGATGGACAAACACTTCCATCACCTAAATCTATTGATTTTAACCCTGGTGAATTATTGGGATGCGTCTCAGGTGAATTAGGCTTAAGGAAATTTCTAGAAGATAATGGACATGAATTAGTAGTTACGGCAGATAAAGATGGGGAAGGATGCAAAGCTGACCTTGAACTTAAAGATGCTGATGTGGTGATTTCTCAACCTTTCTGGCCATATTATCTTACCAGAAAAAAAATTGAGTCTGCTCCAAACCTTAAAATGGCAATCACTGCTGGAATAGGCTCTGATCATGTTGATTTGCAAGCTGCTATTGACCATAAGATTGATGTAATGGAAGTTACATTTTGTAATTCTAGATCAGTTGCTGAACATATTGTTATGATGATTGTATCGATGGTAAGAGATTATCATAACCAACATGCAATAGTGAAAAATGGTGGATGGAATATAGCAGATGCCGTTAAAAGATCTTACGATGTGGAGGGTATGCATATAGGTACAGTTGCAGCTGGAAGAATTGGACTTGATGCTTTAAGAAAAATGAAGCCGTTTGGAACTCATCTTCATTATTTTGACAGACACAGATTAAGTAAGGAAATTGAGGATGAACTTGATTTAACCTTTCATGAATCGGTTGAATCCATGGTAAAGGTGTGTGATGTTGTAACTATTAACTGCCCATTACACCCTGAAACAGAACATATGTTTAATAAAGATTTAATTAATAAAATGAAAAGAGGTGCTTATATAGTAAACACAGCTAGAGGAAAAATTTGTGACAAAGATGCTATCGTCGAGGCCTTAAATTCAGGGCACTTAGCTGGTTATTCTGGAGATGTCTGGTTTCCTCAACCTGCTCCTAACAATCATGCTTGGAGATCAATGCCTAACAATGGTATGACACCTCATACCTCAGGTACTTCACTATCAGCTCAAGCTAGATATGCAGCAGGAGTAAGAGAAATTTTAGAATGTTTATTTGATGGTCGGGCTCAAAGAAATGAATATACAATTGTATCAAATGGTGAATTAGCAGGTACTGGTAAGCACTCTTACAGCAAAGGTAATGCTACGCAAGGTTCTGAAGAAGCTAAAGAGTATGTTAAGTAAAGAATTATTGGTTTATAAAATTTAATTCTTTAGCTCTTATCAATAAAAATTATGAGTTTAGATTTTTTTAAATTAAAAAAATTGTGAAAACAGTTGTAACAAACCTTTGATGAATTGGTGGATTCTTGATATTGGCGGAGAGACAGGGACTATCCACTTTATGATCCTGTAAAGCCTGTATTTGTTGATTTTATTGATGACTTTAGGTCATTTGTGGGGTAATATTGGAGGGTATGACAATATATTTACACAGAAATATCTATCACGCTGAGCTAACAGTCCCTAAAGACGTTAGACACTTGATAGGACGTCGTCGTTTCAGAAAAACTTTACAGACAACTGATATTAAGAAAGCTAGACGTAAAGAACCCATTATTGTTGCAGCATGGAAAGAACAGATAGCTATTGCCAGAGGTGATGGAGATTCTATCTCTGAATATGCAAGACAATACAAAGAGGCTAATTATGAGGGAAAAAAAGAACTAGAAGAAGTATTCCAAGATATGGTTGCAGATGACTTTGGTAAAGCTCATTATTCTGAACTAACTGAGGAAGAAGATAAAAAAGCATTAATTAAGTACCAGTTGCTTACTGGCAAAAAGATAAGAACTGATATACTTCTTAATGAATGGCTTAAGGTTTGGGATGTAGAACCAAAAGGAAAAGATCAGGGGAGTCGCTATGTTCATAAATTCTGTCAAAAGTTCAAGACAACTGACGAGGTTAATAAGTCTAAACTGTTGAATTGGTGTATGGATTTAATTAATCATGAAGGTCTATCGAATAAGACTGTTAGATGTATTTTGTCTCCGTGCAGAGTGTATTGGGAGTTTTTAGAGATGAAGAGCTATGTAGACTATAATCCCTTTATAAATATTAAGCTTAAGAGTAAAAATTTTAAGACTAAAAAAACACAAAGGCGATCCTTCTCGAGAGAGGAAATTTGTCTTTTGTTTCATGAGTTGAAAAAGAATTCTAATAGGGAACCAGAACTATTCCACATGTTTCAAATTGGTATTTATACGGGTGCTCGAATAGAGGAAATTTGTCAAATTAAGACAATGGATGTTACTGATGATTCATTTAGAATTTGTGACTCAAAGACGCGGGCAGGGATAAGAGAGCTTCCCATTCATACAGAGATTCAAAGTCTTATGAAGAATCTAAAAAGTAAAAGTACCAACGGGTATTTAATCAGTAAACTAAAGTCAAACAAATATGGTCAACGGTCTGCTTATATTGGAAAGAAGTTTGGTAGATTAAAGACAAATCTTGGTTTTGATTCTACGAAGGTATTTCACTCAATTAGAATGGCCGTATCTACTCAATTAGAACAAGCCGATGTCTATTATGCTATTATTGCTGATATATTAGGTCACGAAAAGAGGGCATTAACCTATGACGTTTATAGTGATGGGAGCAGTATGAAGCAAAAGGTTAAAGCTATTGAGAAAATCAATTATTTTTAGTAATTGTATAATATAATCAATAGTTTATGAGTAATACCTAACTATTTAAATCATTATTGTAATGGAATCAATAACTTAGATATAATGATAAAGAATTCACTATCATAACACTTATTAGGTCGGTTCTTGTTATTAATATTCTCTTGATAGCTCTTTAAATGAGGTAGAGGGAGGAGTTGTAGTAACAATCATCACACTCTTGATATATCTTGATATATCTTGATTTATCTTGATAACTAAGAGGCCAATAGTTGTGTGTTCAAGAGACCCTAGGAAAGACATACCTTGCCTATCCGCAGACAAGGTATATTTTCTTCTTAGGTCTTTCAATCGACCCTGAGGTTTCGAAATTTCTTAATACAAAACCTAGAACAATCTAGGAATGGCAGGTTTGGCGATCTCCAATTATATGCAGTCCTTTATAGTACAAACGCATCCTCATAGTTCTATGAGCGTTAAGAACCGCCCAAA
>CAJPUS010000034.1 GCA_905380995.1 uncultured Flavobacteriaceae bacterium | reverse complement strand
ACTCCTTTTTTAATAAACTATTTATTTATCATTCTATTGAAAATAAAAAAGAGGCTTCAAAGATTTTGGGAATTAATCCCTATTTCATAGATGAATACCGTCAAGCATCATCACTTTATTCTATGAAGAGAATATCAAAAATTTTCAATTTTCTTCTAGAAGCCGATAAAAGATCAAAAGGAATTGATTTTGATAATAGTAATCAGGAAGGAATTCTAAATGATCTAATATTTAGTATTTTTAAATCCTAATCCAAATTAAAATGAAAAAACTAATAATATTTACTTTTTTTTACAGTATCAACTTATTCAGTCAAGATATTCCGGCAAAATGGGAGGAATTAACTGCCTCTGACTGGTCGTTAGCATTAGAGAAGTCAAACAAAACTTGTATTCTTCCACTAGGAATATTAGAAAAGCATGGACCTGGTGTCCCTATAGGCTCCGATTTGATTAGAGTCAGAAATTGGGCATCAAAAGCCACGGAGGAAGAATATGCAGTGATATTTCCAGACTATTTTATTGGACAAATTAATGAAGCAAGGCATGAATATGGAACATTTTCATTACCAAATAAATTAGTAATGGAATTACTTGAGGAAACTACTAGAGAAATTGCAAGAAATGGATTTGATAAAATAATTATAATTAATGGTCATGGAGGAAATCCTCAGATGATTAGATATTTTATTCAAAATCAATTGTATGAAAAAAAAGATTATGCTGTATACTTCTTTGAGCCTAACTTTTCAAAAGAAATAAACAATGAAATACTCTTAGCGCGAAAAACTGATCCCTTAAAAGATCAACATGCAGGAGAGAGAGAAGCTTCAGAGATACTCTATTTAAGACCTGATTTGGTAAAATTAGACATGAGTAATAGCGAATCAGGAGAAAATCTTAAAAGATTAAACCTTTCAAATAATTTATATACTGGAATTTGGTGGTATTCATCCTACCCAAATCATTATGCAGGTGATCAATCATTTGGATCAATTAAGTTAGGTAAGATTATAACTGATTATACTGTTTCCTATTTAACTGATGCAATTAAAGAAGTCAAAAATGATACAATTACAATTAAAATGCAGAATAAATTTTTTAATGAGGTAAAGCAATAAAATATATTTTGATTATATATTAATAAACTAAAATAACCCGTCAAATTTATTAGGGTTGTACTCTCTCATAATAGAGTATATTTTTTCAAAAATATCTTCAAATGAAGGTTTACTTATATAATCTCCATCTGATCCATATGGTGGTCTATGATCTTTTGCTGTAAGAAGTGCAGGTTCACTATCCAAATGTTTGTAAATATTTTGATTTTTTAATAATTCCTGAAAAATATAACTTGACCCGCCTCCAGGCATATCTTCATCAATTATTAGTAATCTATTTGTTTTTGATATACTCTTTGATATTTGCTTTTTTAAATCAAATGGAATCAAACTCTGAACATCGATTACTTCACAATTTATTCCATAATTTTCAATCTCTTCAGCAACTTTTATAACAATATTTAATGTTGATCCATAAGAGACTATGGTAATATCTAATCCTTCTTTTAGGACTTCAATTTCTCCAATTGGAGTTCTAAATTCACCATAATTAATAGGAAGTTTTTCTTTTATTCTGTAAGCGTTTAATGGTTCAATAACAATTGCTGGTTGATCGAGGTCTAAAAGTGAATTATAAAAACCAGCTGCTTTTGTCATATTCCTAGGAGTTAGAATAAAAACCCCTCTTAAGAAGCTGATCATTCCGCCTAGTGGAGATCCAGAATGCCAAATACCCTCAAGTCTGTGCCCTCTAGTTCTTACTATTAAAGGAGCTTTTTGTCCTCCATGGGTTCTGTAGGTCAAAGTTGCTAGATCATCACTGAGAATTTGAATTGCATAAAGTATATAATCTAGATATTGTATTTCGGCAATAGGCCTTAAACCTCTCATTGACATACCAATTCCCTGACCTATAATAGATGATTCTCTTATACTTGTATCAAAAACTCTCTTCTCACCATATTTTTTTTGAAGACCTTCCAAGCCTTGGTTGACATCACCAATTTTACCAACATCCTCACCAAAAATGAAAATTTTTTGATTTTTCTCTAAAATTTTGTCAAAATTATCTCTTATTATTATTCTCCCATCAACAAACTTATTTTCATCAGAATATAGAGGGTTTACTTTAGGGATATTAATAACAGAATCAATATTAATAGAATATAAATCTGTTGAATATTTATCACTGAGAATATTCATATATTTATTTCTCCAATTAATTAAAATACCTCTATCATTAGAATCACCAATATCTAGTTGATAAATTAATCTTCTACAAATTTTAATTAATTCAGAAAAACTTGAATCGTCTAAATCAGAGAATAATTCATCAATTTTTTCAGGACTAAATGACTTTTCAAGATTTTTAATTGTGTTTATTAAATCTAATTTTGTATCCTTTATAGGCCTTTGATAATGATCCCAGGCTAATTTTTTTTCCTCTTTAACATATGTTGAAATTTCTTTTTTTAGAACTTGTATTTTTTTCTTTGTTGATAGTTTATTATTGAGTATCCATTCCTCAAACTTTTTATTACAATCATTTTTAGACTCCCACTTAAGTCTCTCTTCACTTTTATACCTTTCATGAGACCCTGATGTTGAATGACCTAATGGTTGAGTTAATTCAGTAACATGTATTATTACAGGTATGTGTTGCTCTCTTGCTATTTTATCAGCATATGAGTATGTCTGCATCAATGACTGATAGTCCCAGCCTTTAACTTCAAGTATTTCAATGCCAGATGAATTGGATGAAATCTTGAAACCTGCTAGAGCTTTTGATATACTCTCTTTTGTTGTATGATCCTTATTATGAACTGATATTCCGTAGTCATCATCCCATACACTTATTATTACGGGTATTTGAAGAACTCCACAAGCATTTACTGCTTCAAAAAATATACCTTGACTTGTACTCGCATTACCAATTGTTCCCCAAACAACTTCATTACCATTTTTTGAGAATTTATCAGAGTCGATGATTTTATTATTTCTGTAAATTTTTGAAGCTAAGCCTAAACCTACAAGTCTTGACATTTGACTTGCAGTTGGTGAAATATCGGATATATGATTTTTTTGAGAGGTTTGATTAATCCAATTATTATCTTCATCAATTGTATTTGTTAAAAAATGACCAGCCATTTGTCTACCTCCAGACATCTTTTCATAAACCTTATCAGGGTGTCCATACACTGCAGAAAAAATTTCTCTTGCAGATAGTAAATTTTGTGACATCAAAAGAGTTTGATCACGATAGTATCCAGATCTATAATCACCATCTTTAAAGAAATGACTCATTACTACCTGAGGTAACTCTTTTCCATCACCAAAAATTCCAAACTTACCTTTGCCGAGTAAAACCTCACGTCTTCCTTGAACACTAGTCTCTCGACTTAAAGTTACAGTCCTGAAATCATTTAAAACTTTTTCTTTAAATTTTTTTAAACTAATCTCCTCTTTTATAGAATTGGATACACTCATAGGAATTTCAAATTTACAAATAATTATAAATTAGAACTTAAAGCCATCTTCTTTTAAAAAGCTTTCCCAAAGATTCAAGATTATATGAAACAATAAAACGTATTTTATTATAATATCTAAAATCATTTAGCTCAAATCCGTTAGATGAGCTAATTGGAAAGTACAATTCAAAAAAATCAGGAAGTAGATTCAATCTTAACCCAGTTCCATAAAAATATCTTGAATCTGAATCTTTATTTTTTAGCATACCTAAATCAAGATAACCTTCAATCCATTTCCATATACCAATATTTAGATTTGAGGTCAGCATAAAATTATTTGTAGTTGGATCTTTAAAAAATGATTTAAACCCACCTCCATTCATAATAAATTGCTGACTAAGTAAACCTGTTCTTTCAGACCTACCAAGATAATTATCTAAGAAAAGATAACCACCTGACCTACCTAGATTATATTTAAAGTTATCAAACTGATCACTATTCCAAAAAAACTTACCTATATATATTCTTACTTGAAATTGCCTATTACTTTTAAATAGCTTTCTATAGTCAAATATTAAGTTTATTTTACCAAAATTATTTGAGAATTCTGTATTCACAGATGTTTCTAAGTATTTAATTATTCGTATGTCTGAGTAATAATAACCAAGATTAAATATTGAATATTTATTCAAGCTATTTTTATTTTCATTATTATTCTCTTTATCAACACTAAACATTGATAAAGAAATCGACTTTCTAATATTAGATCTTAAATCTTTATTATCTCTAAAGTTTATTTGAATGGATGGAGAAAAAACTTGATATCTTAAATTTTTATTGTAATGATTTGTGTAATAGTAAAGATTAAAAAGTGTTGAATAATTATCTCTAATCTCATTATCTATTTGATATCTGTAATTCATTGAACCAACAAGAGCCTTTTCTTTAGATGCATATTGTGTAAAAATTTCAAAACTAAATGGTCGATTTTTTAAGCCTCTATTTATTAAATTTATACCAGGGGATAAACCATCATATAGGTTATATGTAATTTCAGGCCTATAATATACATTTCTATTCTTAGGGTTTTCTAGATCTCCAATAAACTTTAATTTTAATGGCTTTAAGTTTGATTTTGAATTTCTGTATAACCAATTATTACTCCTATTAAATTCAGGTAATTTAACAACTGGATTTACGGCCACATAATCGAAATCAATTTTAGGAATTTCAATTTTACCGGTATTATTAAAAATTTTCGAAAATATAATTGAATCATTTTCTATAAGTCCAACAGTGTAGGGAATTTTAAAATCATTTTTTTCTGTAACTATATAAGTGTCTAAATCTATTTTCCTAATTTTTAAGTCAATTGATTGCCTGTTTCCAATATAATCTTTTATAAACCATTTTAAATCAGCTTTTGAATAATTAATGAATAAATTATATAATTCAATTTTTGAATTAACAGCACTAACATCTTTTATTAATTTCTTAAACTGATTTTCCCCAATTATACTCTCAATATATATTAATCCTACACCTGTGTGATATGGTGAGGCAATCTCTTGATTTATTCGAGTCATAAACTCGCTAGATTGATCATCTAATTGATGCAGATTTAATCTTTGTACATATTCTGAATAATTAAGGAACAATTCATTAAAATTAATTTTTGATATTTCATAATTTTTAATTAATCCAAAATTTGATAGTCTTCCTAAAAATTTAACATCTGGATAATATTCATTTATATACTTGTTGATAATGAATATTTCTAAACCATTATACAACCAGTGAGACTCTCTTTTATTTAAATTTATCTTTTGATTTAAATAGTTTTTGACAAATGATTTTAAAAAAACTAATTCTTCCAAAAATTGATCTGAAAATGGGCTTATAAAACTTGGAAGTTGATTTAGACCGTAAAATGGGTTTAAATCATAATCAGATTTAGGGATTAGTAGCTTAAATTTATCTCTATCGTCAAAATAATTTGTTACAAATCTACTAACTCTGTCAAATTTAATCTCTGCCTCTAAAAGATTTGAAATTTTAAATATGTCAGTTTCAATTTTAATATTTTGATTTTGTAAAGTTTTAAAAGCATTTTCAAAAACTAAATTTAATCTAACATTATTAATTCCTGATCCATATAGGTTTACTGACTTAATTTGATTCTTAATATCTACTTCTCTTCTATTTAGATTTGAATTTAAATTATAATCACCTTTATAAGAGAAATTTAAATTATACCTTGAATTACTTAACGACTGATCATCAAGGTTTAAATTACTTTGATTTAGCCATTTATCCATGTATAAATTTGAAAAGACAATTATCCAGTTCTTCAGATAAAAGTTTTTATCGTCATATCCAAAACCTGTAAATTTAGAATCTGGAAGCTTAATAGTGTATTTTAACTCAATCGATATTGACTGATTTTTTTTGATTGTTTCTTTTAATAAGATTCTAATTATATCTGTTTGTCCCTGTAATCTTGACCAAGACTCAATATTATCAGACTTTATTTCTTTTATTGTGGTATACCCTCTTTGCTTTTTATTAGCAAATGAAAAGCTTCTTGAGTATTCATCAGAAATTCTCTTAGCAAGCTTTGTTTCGTTATTAACGTATGAATTTGACCAGTCCTCCAGAAATATTTCATCTAATTTGATATTAGATGTGTTTTTAAATTTCATTTTTTGATCAACTTCAATAGTATTGTCATTAATATTTAGACTAGCATTAATATTGTAGGAGTTAAAGTCTTGACTTTTTAGCTGTACTGAGATAATCAAAGTCCACATAGTTAAAATATTTACTAAAAATCTCATTAGTTATATTCTTTTGAAAGGAATTCAGCTGTATATCCTTTTTTGTTAATAATAATATCAATTGGACTACCACTATCAACTAGTTTACCTCCGTTTTTTCCACCTTCAGGACCTATATCAATGATATGATCAACTTGTTTAATAACATCCAAATTATGTTCAATTATAATTATTGTATTACCCCTATCAACTAGTTTATTCAATACATTTAATAGAATTCTAATATCCTCAAAGTGTAGACCCGTGGTTGGTTCATCAAGTATATATAGAGTTCTTCCAGTGTCTTTTTTTGACAACTCACTTGCTAATTTAATCCTCTGTGATTCACCACCAGATAAGGTAGTTGAAGACTGTCCTAATGTTATATACCCTAATCCAACACTTTCAATAGCCTTAAGTTTATTGTGTATTTTTGGAATTGATGAAAAAAAGTCTAAAGACTTTGAAACACTCATATCTAATACATCTGAAATGGATTTACCTTTATATCTAACTTCAAGAGTTTCTCTGTTAAATCTTTTACCATTACATGTTTCACATTCAACATACACATCAGGTAAAAAATTCATTTCTATCAATTTCATTCCACCACCCTTACAATTTTCACATCTTCCGCCGGTTACATTAAAGCTAAATCTTCCAGGCTTGTAACCTCTAATTTTTGATTCAACAGTATCAGAAAAAAGTTTTCTAATTTCACTATATACTCCTGTATAAGTCGCGGGATTGCTTCTGGGAGTTCTGCCAATTTGTTGTTGATTAACTTCAACTACTTTATCAATATTTTCAATTCCATCAATTTTTAAAAATTCCAAGGGTGATTTAACTGAATTGTATATTTTAGAGTTAAGTATTGGATACAGAGTTTCATTGACAAGAGTAGACTTTCCACTTCCAGATACACCTGTGACGGCTATCATTTTGCCCAAAGGAAATTCAACATCTATTTTTTTTAAATTATTACCTTTACACCCAAACAATTTCAAATATTTCCCATTTCCTGATCTTATTTTTTTGGGAATTCTAATTTGTTTAGTTTCATTTAAATAATCTGCAGTAATTGTTTTTGCTTTTTTAATACTTTTAGGTGTTCCCTCAAATATCAATTTACCTCCATTAATTCCAGCAAATGGGCCTAAATCAATTATATGATCAGAGCTCATGATCATTTCTTTATCATGCTCAACTACAATTACAGAGTTACCAGAATCCCTTAGCTTTTTTAAAGAGTCTATTAATTTTAGATTGTCTTTTTGATGTAATCCTATACTAGGCTCATCTAATATATAAAGAACTCCAACTAATTGAGAGCCAACCTGAGTTGCAAGTCTAACTCTTTGTGCTTCTCCTCCGGATAATGACCTTGATGATCTTGAAAGAGTAAGGTATTCAAGACCTACATCAATTAAAAACTGTATTCTGATTAATATTTCTTTAACAATTTCCTCAGATATCCTTATTTCCTTCTCTGATAGGTTTGTGTTCAATTTTTTAAACCACCTCTTTAAATCAGATAGATCCATTTCACTAAGTTGAAAAATATCTTTGTTATTGATTTTAAATGATTTTGATTCAATTTTTAATCTACTTCCTTTGCAAGAACTACATTTGTTAATGTCGACAAATTGAAGAGCCCACCGTCTTAATTTTTTTGACTCATTATTATTTAATTGATCCTTTATAAAGGATTCAATTCCCATATAATCAATTTCGTAATCTCTTTTAACTCCCAAGTCTTTTGAGTTTATAGTAAAACTCTTTTTTCCACCATTTAAAATAAATTCGATAGCATCTTTGGGAATTTTTTTAATAGGATCGCTAAGCGAGAAGTTATAATATTTTGAGATTAATTCTACCTGTCTATGAATCCAAGAGTTGTCTTTTTTCCCGATAGGTGCAATGCCACCATTATTGATTGAAATTGATTCATCTGGAATTAATTTTTTTGTGTTTAATACATATTCTGTTCCTAAACCGTTACATGATTCGCACATTCCTTTTGGTGAATTAAAAGAGAATGTATTGGGTTCAGGTTTCGGATAAGAAATACCTGTTTCTGGACACATTAAATTTCTACTGAAATACTCTGGTTTACCTGAGTCTGAGTCTAAAATGAAGATCGTATCGTTTCCATATTTCATTGCTATTTTTATAGATTCTGAAAGAATCCTTTTAGATTCAAAATCATCTTTTACAGAGAGATTTTCTACCACCAAGCTGATGTCATGAGTTTTATATCTGTCAAGCTTCATACCCCTTTTAATATCAAGTATTTGACTATCAACTATTACCTTTGAAAACCCTTGTTTCGTGAAATTTTCAAATAGGTCTCTATAATGACCTTTTCTAGATCTTATAATTGGAGCAAGAATTATGATTCTTCGATTTAAAAATTTTTCACAAATTAATTTTATGATTTCTTCATCACTATTTTTAACCATTTTTAAATTTGACTTATGGCTATATGCTATTCCAATTCTTGCATATAGTAATCTAATAAAATCGTATATATCTGTAACAGTCCCAACCGTTGATCTTGGATTTTTGCTTGTTGTTTTTTGTTCAATTGCAATTACAGGGGAGAGACCCTCAATTTTTTCTACATCAGGTCTTTCATAATTACCAACAAATTGCCTTATGTATGCTGAAAAGGTCTCCATATATCTTCTCTGTCCTTCCGCATGTATTGTATCAAATGCAAGAGATGATTTTCCACTGCCTGATAAACCTGTAATAACAACAAGTTTTTCTCTAGGAATCTCTAAATCAAGATTTTTGAGATTATGAACTTTAGCACCTTCAATTTGAATTGTATTATCCAATTAATTGATTTATTTTAAAATTTCACCATAGTCATCTCCTCTAAAGTCTGCTCCAGTCGTAACCTTTCCTTTTTCATCTATTAAAATTGCATCAACAGCTCCTATAGATGATCTAGCAGACATTCCACCTGTATCTACTTCAATTGGTAATGATATTACAAAATAACTTTTCGATTTTAGAATTGAATCTATTTTTTCATTTACAATACCCTCTTCAAAAATTACAACATCTGGTAACCACTGATGATGGAACCTTGGTGCATTTACAGCTTCTTGTACATTCATATCAAATTCAAAGACATTCAGAATTGTTTGAAGTACAGATGTTATTATTGTTGAGCCACCAGGAGTTCCAACAATTAAAGATGGTCTATTATCCTTTAGAATAATAGATGGTGTCATTGAACTCAGCATTCTTTTGCCAGGTTGAATAGAATTTGCCTCGCTACCAATTAATCCATAAAAATTTGGATGTCCTGGTTTAGAACTAAAATCATCCATTTCATTGTTTAAGAAAAACCCACCCTCATCTACAAAAACCTTGGAACCGTAGCTATTATTTAATGTAGTTGTAACAGAAACAGAATTTCCATACTTGTCTATAATAGAATAATGAGTTGTTTCATCACTTTCTTGAAGAACAATATTGCCATGTTTTACCTCTTTAGATGGTGTTGCATTATCCCATGAAAAATTTTTCATTCTATCTACTACATACTTTTTATCCATTAATTCATATACTGGAAGACTCATATAGTCAGGATCACCCATAAAGTGACTTCTATCTGCATATGCTCTTCTTTCAGCCTCAACTAAAAGCTGAATTGTTTTAATTGAGTTATGTCCAAAACTCTTTATGTCATAATCTTCAATTACTTTAAGCATTTGTCCAAGTAAAATTCCACCGCTAGAGGGAAGAGACATTGAAATTATTTCTAAATCTTTGTATTTAAATTTAATTGGATCACGCCAAACAGATTTATAGTTTTGTAGATCATTTATAGTCATTATACCTCCAGCTTTATTAACTGATTTAATAATCATTTTACCTATTTCTCCCTCATAAAAAACTTTAGGTCCAAATTCTGAAACTTTAGATAGTGTCTCAGCAAACTTTATATTTTTAATTGTATCACCTTCATAATATCTTTTTGAATAAAGTGATTCCTCACCATTTACTTTTATAAAATCATCTAATTTCCCAGTTAATGAATTTGCTTGTTTTTGGGTAACAACAAAACCTTTATTTGCTAAATCAATAGCTGGTTTAAATAAATCCTTGATTGGTAAAGACCCAAACTTAGCGTGAATTTCATAGATTGCAGAGATTGATCCAGGTACACCAATAGCTGCACCCCCAAGTGTACTCATATCGGGTATAACATCACCATTTTCATCTAGGTACATATCTTTAAACGCATTTCCTGGAGCCATCTCTCTAAAGTCTAGAGATCCACTAGAGCCGTCTTCATGATGATAAACAAAGAAACCGCCTCCGCCAATGTTTCCTGCTGTTGGATGTACAACAGCCAATGCAAGGTGAGTTGCTATCATTGCATCATATGCATTACCACCATTCTTCATAATTTTAAGTCCAATCTGTGTTGCCTCTTTTCTTGCAGATACAACTGCTGGCTGATAAATATCACTACAACTAAAAAGGTAAAAAGAGAAGAGAATTAAAATAATATTTTTCATAATAAAATTTCGTGTAATTTACAATTTATATATTTACATTTCATATGACTTTAATAAAAAATATATCAGGATTTAGAGGAACAATTGGGGGAAATAATCTTGAAAATTTAACACCTTATGATATTGTAACATCAATTTCTGCTTTTTCTAGATTAATAAAGGAAAATAATCCAAATTTATCTAGTTTGACAGTAATGACTGGAAGAGATGGAAGAAAATCCGGAAAAATGATTCAGTCGATAGTTAATTCTACATTTAATTCTATGGGAATAAATGTTATTGATACTGGATTATCAACAACACCGACAATATGCTGGGGAGTTTTAAATAATTATTCTGTAGGTGGGTTAATGATAACAGCAAGTCATAATCCTGAAGAGTATAATGGTTTAAAATTTTTTAACTCTGATGGTGAATTTTTATCAAAAGAAGATGTATCTAAATTAATTAGGTACTCAGAATCAAAAAAACATATTTTTTCTTCTAACAACTCTCTTGGATCTATTTCAGAATATAATAGACTTATTGATGATCATGTAAATGCAATTCTGGATTTAGATATATTACCATTAGAGGAAATTAAAAAACTTAAACTATCTGTTAGTGTTGATGCAATTAATTCAGGAGGTGCAATAGCTATACCTAAGTTGCTTGAAAGACTTAGCATTAAATATAATATAATAAATTCAGAAATAGAAGGAGTATTTAATCATACGCCCGAACCTTTAGCTGAAAACTTAATTGATCTATCAAAATCAATCCAAGTGAACAAATCTGACTTTGGGATTGCAGTTGATCCAGATGTTGATAGGCTTGTTTTTTTTGATGAGAAAGGGGAAATTCTTGGTGAAGAATACATTCAAGTATTTTGTTCAGACTTTGTTTTATCTAAGAATAAAGGCGATACAGTGTCAACCTTATCTTCTTCAAACGCTCTTAAAGATCTAACCATTTCATATGGTCAAAATTATCATTCAACTCCTGTTGGAGAAATGAATGTTGTTAAAAAGATGAAAGAGGTTGACTCTATTGTAGGAGGTGAAGGAGGAGGAGGTATAATATACCCTGAACTACATTATGGTAGAGATGCTTTAGTTGGTATTGCTCTTTTTCTTAGTCTATTAGTTGATAAGAAATGTAAAGTATCAGAATTAAAAAGTAAATATTCAAGATATTACATGAAGAAAATAAAACTTACTCTAAAAGATTCAAAATTAATTGATAGGACTTTTAATTTGATATCTGAAAATTACTCAGAGCTATCTCCTAATAAAGAAGACGGGGTTAGAATTGATTTTGATGATGCTTGGGTTCACATGCGTAAATCAAATACGGAACCGATTATAAGGATTTTTGCAGAAGCAAAATCTCAAGACATTGCGAATAAGTATGCTTTAAAAATTGAAAAAGAGATAAAATCAATTATTTCTTAAGTGCTTAAATCTATTATGAGTCCAAAAATATTGGGTAGGATCTCTATATATCTGACTTTCTAATAACCTTAAAAACTGATCTGTAATACTGTAATTAGTATTTTTATCATCAATAATCTCAATAAATTTAGTTTTATAGTGTCCTCTTTTAGTTCGGGTTATATCTGCAAATACAACTGATAAGTCATAGTCCTTTGAAAATCTCTCGGCACCAGTAAAAATTGGAACTTTGTGACCTAGAAAATAGTTGAAATATGATTTATTTACTTTTCTAGGAGACTGATCAGCTGCAAAACCAAAAAAGTAATGTTTTTTAGGATTTAGATTTGACATAAAATCTTTCACTTTATACCTTGATACTAAATAAGCTTTATGCTTTGCTCTGATTTTTTTAAATAATTTATTAAAGTATTTGTTAGTCATGGGTGTAAAAATTCCATATCCGTTGCCTTTTAAATTATAACCAATCGATAGTAACCATTCAAAGTTTGAATAATGACCGCATATTATAATAATATTTTTCTTCTCCTTTTTATTCTGAATTTTTTTTAATAATTCAATATTCTCATAATTACAACGTGATTTCATTTGATTTTCACTCATTCCAAATGCTTTGATACTCTCAATAGTTATATCAGCAAAATGCTTATAAAATTCTTTCTCTATGTCTTTAATTTCATTAATTGACTTTTCTGGAAATACTAGTTTTAAATTACATCTGACCAGTTTTAATCTATACTTAAATATTCTATGCAATAAAAATGATAAAGAATCAGATAAAAAATATATTCCACTAAAAGGAATGATAGAAATTATTCTGATAAAGGGATATGTGATTAAAAAAATTAGTAAATGCAATTATCAATCATTTAATGATAATGCAAATCTAATGTTTTCTTCGAGATCGTTTCCTTTTAAGTTCTTTCCAATAACTACACCATCTTGATTGATCAAATAAGACTGTGGTATTGCTCTTATGCTATATCTTCTAGCTATAGGATCATTCCAAAAGTTAAGATTGGAAACTTGGGTCCATAAAAGGTTATCATCTTCAATAGCTTGTTCCCATTGTTCTTTTGTTCTATCAAGAGAAACACCAATAATTTCAAATCCTTCATCATTGTAGGATTTATAAAGTCTGACAAGATTTGGGTTTTCAACTCTACAAGGTCTGCACCATGCCGCCCAAAAATCAAGTAGTGTTAGGTTGTTTTTGGCTAGTTCATTACTTAGAGTTATATCAGAACCATCTATGCTTGGTGCTGTGAAATCAGGAGCAATCTCACCAACTTCAATTGGATCTTCAAACTGACTCAATAGATCAGCGATGTTTTTACCTACATCACTTACTTTGATTCTGTTTGAAAAACTTTCATATACATCGATTATACTATCTTTGTTAACCTTATTCTCTATCATAAATACTTCGAGCAGCAAAGCAGACATATATGAATCTAAATTTTCAATAATAAAATCCCACTCGTATAACATTACTTCTCTTTCTTTAGAGTTGTAATCCTTCTCTAATTTCATTGCTCTTTCGACATCACCGCTCATAATAGCATCTTGAGCTTTTGAAGATATGTTATTCATTACATCAACGAGTGATTTTGTTTCGGACTTATATTTAATAAAGTCATCATTGGATTTGGTTCCATAAACCCTCGATTTAGATATACTATCCTTGTATAAATCTGCTTTTATATCTCCGTTCTCAAGAATTGCTAAAACATAACCATTAATTCCCTCAACCTGAATGTAACTTATTTGTGGGGTAGATGAAATACCATTAAATTTAAAGCTATTAGATTGTACAGAGGTTGAATCGTTAATGAATGGCTGATTATTTT
>CAJPUS010000033.1 GCA_905380995.1 uncultured Flavobacteriaceae bacterium | reverse complement strand
CTTTATGGGTGAATTTTAATTCACCTTTATTATGGGATGTTTTTGCTATTTCAACTTACTTAACTGTTTCTCTTGTATTTTGGTGGACTGGTTTACTCCCTGATTTTGCCATGATTAGAGATCGAGCTGTTAAACCTTTTAGAAAAAATATGTATAGTTTACTAAGTTTTGGCTGGTCAGGAAGAGCAAAAGATTGGCAAAGATTTGAGGAAGTTTCATTAGTATTGGCAGGACTTGCTACTCCTCTTGTTCTCTCGGTACATACAATAGTGTCATTTGACTTTGCAACCTCTGTAATACCAGGTTGGCATACAACAATATTTCCCCCTTACTTTGTTGCAGGTGCAATTTTTTCGGGATTCGCAATGGTTCAAACATTATTGATTATAATGAGAAAGGTCTCAAGACTTGAAAGTTATATTACACTACAACATATTGAGATGATGAACATAGTAATAATGATTACAGGTTCAATTGTAGGATGTGCATATATAACTGAGCTTTTTATTGCATGGTATTCTGGGGTTGAGTATGAGCAATATGCATTTTTAAATAGAGCAACTGGACCATATTGGTGGGCATATTTTTTAATGATGTCATGTAATGTCGTTTCTCCTCAAGTGATGTGGATCAAGAAGGTAAGAACAAATATTATTTGGTCATTTATAATTTCAATTGTCGTTAATATTGGAATGTGGTTTGAAAGATTTGTAATAATTGTAACATCTCTTCATAGAGACTATCTTCCATCTTCATGGACCATGTTCTCACCAACTTTTGTTGATATTGGTATTTTCATTGGAACCATTGGATTTTTCTTTGTATTATTTTTACTGTATGCTAGGAGTTTTCCTGTAGTAGCTCAAGCTGAGATTAAAACTATTTTAAAGTCATCTGGTGAAATTTATAAAAAAAATAGAGATAAATAATGAGTGTTAAAAGATTACATGTTATGTTTGATGATGATGATGTCTTATTAGATGCAGTTAAAGAAATTGTAAAAAATAAGATATACATATATGAAGTATATTGCCCTTTCCCTGTCCATGGACTTGATAAAGCAATGAAGCTCAAACCAACTAATATATCAATAGCAACATTTATTTATGGATGTATAGGTTTCACAGTTGCTGTTTTGATGATGTATTACATAATGATAGTTGATTGGCCTCAGGACATAGGTGGTAAACCTAGTTTTACATTAATTGAAAATATACCTTCATTTGTACCAATAATTTTTGAGATGACAGTTTTTTTTGCAGCACATTTGATGGTAATAACTTTTTACATGAAAAGTAAGTTGTGGCCGTTTAAAGCTGCTGAAAATCCTGATCCATCAACTACTGATGATAAATTTTTAATTGATATGGAATCAGGATCAAATTTATCAAAAACTAAGAACATGCTAAAAAAAATGGGTGCTATATCAATTAAAGAGGTTAAAGAACAAAGTGAGAAATAGTCTAATAACATTATTTGTAAGCCTTATGCTGACGTCGTGTTTTGATTCTTCAAAACCAAACTTTCAATATTTTCCAGATATGTATGAATCATTGGCTTACGAAACCTATGCAGAATCTGATGGATTCTCTAATGGAATTGAGGCTCAGATTCCTGTAGAAGGTACAATTCCTAGAGGCTGGGAACCCTACGATTATCCTGATTCAAACGAAGGTTATGAAATGGCTAAGTCTAATCTTTTGTCCCCAATTGAAATATCTGATTATAATGTAAGTCAGGGTAAGGAACTGTATGAGATTTATTGTTCAGTATGTCATGGAGAAAAGGGTGATGGTATGGGTATTTTAGCTCAAAGAGAAAAGTTTCTTGGTATCCCCGCATATATTGATAGAGAAATAACACCTGGAAGCATTTATCATGTTTTAATGTATGGAATTAATGCCATGGGATCTCACTCCGGACAAGTAAATGAAGAGGAAAGATGGCAAATTGCTCAATACGTAATGAAATTAAGAGAACAATCTAAAAAGTAATAAATGAAAGATTATAAGTTATCAAAACAAATTAAAAGATTTTCCTTAATATTAATAATTTTGGGTGCAATTGGAATAGCATTTGGATTTTACTCTGCTCCATCAAATATTGATGAGTCTAAAGAAATTTTAGCAAATATGAGTCAAGACGATTATGGAGGAGAATATGTTGACGACGTTCATGGAGGAGGATATAATCAAGAATTTGGATATGAAGCATTAAGTCACCATTATGATCATGATAAACATGTTTTTTATCAGTTACAAAACAAACCTTGGGCCGCAATTTATGTACCAGCACTATTCTTTATGATGATTTCACTTGGAGTATTAGCGTTTTATGCGATTCAAAGAGCATCACAAGCAGGCTGGTCAATAGTATTGTACAGACTAATGGAAGGGGTAACAGGATATCTATTACCAGGCTCGATACTTGTAATAATAATACTTGTTTTTTCCGCGTTAAAGTTTAACCATTTGTTTATTTGGATGGACCCTGAAGTAGTTGCTTATGATGAGATAATCAGAAATAAGGTTGGATACCTTAATATCCCTTTTTTCTTTGCCAGAGCAATCATTTATATTACAGGTTGGGTTTTATATAGAAATATTACCAGAAGATTATCTTTAAAACAGGATACAAATAACGATGTAAGTGTACATAAGAAATTATTCAAGTTTTCTGCAGGATTTTTAGTATTCTTTTTAATCTCAGAATCAATGATGTCTTGGGACTGGATAATGTCAATTGATCCTCATTGGTTTAGTACTTTATTTGGATGGTATGTTTTTGCAGGTATGTTCGTTTCAGGAATAACGACTTTAGCTCTAATAACCATTTATCTTAAATCTCAAGACTATCTTGACTTTGTAAATGAAAGTCATATTCATGACTTGGCTAAGTTTATGTTTGGTGTAAGTGTATTTTGGGCTTATTTATGGTTTTCTCAATTTATGCTTATATGGTATTCAAATATTCCAGAGGAGGTTACCTATTTCATTACAAGGATTGAAGACTATAACTTATTATTTTTTGGAATGGTAGTATTAAATCTTATATTCCCATTAATTGTTCTTATGAATAGTGATTTTAAGAAAACTAACTTTATTGTAATTTTAACGGGAATTGTAATTGTTATAGGTCATTATCTTGATGTTTACAATATGATAATGCCCTCTGCTGTTGGTGATATGTGGTCTTTTGGTGCTACTGAAATAGGTGGATTTTTGTTCTTTTTAGGAATATTTATTTATGTTGTATTTAAAGAGATTTCAAAAGCACCGATAATGGTTAAAGGTGACCCATATGTTGTGGAAAGTAAAACATTTCAATATTATAATTTAGACTAAGATGACAATATTACTTATTTTAACATCATTAATTTTAATATCAATCGCGGTATGGCAGTTAACTAAAATTCTTGAGCTCTCAAAGCCTGTTAACTATAAAAATGATGAAATAGCTACTGATAAAGACAATGATATTCAAGGAAAATTAATGTTCCTTTTTTTAATTTTCATTTATGCTCTGACAATATTCTCTTTTTTTAGATATGGGGATGTTATCCTTCCAGAGTCAGCCTCTGTTCATGGAGAAAATTATGACAGTCTTCTTTGGTTTTCTTTTGCAGTGATATTTTTTGTACAAACCGTAACTCAAGCTCTACTTCATTATTTTGCATTTAAATATAGAGGGAATGAAAAAAGAAAGGCATTATTTTTTGCTGATAGTAACTTTTTGGAAGGTGTTTGGACTATAATACCAACAATTTCTTTGGCAGGACTAATTCTTTACGGGTTATTTACTTGGGTCGATATTATGACAATTGAGGAAAATGATGAGGCTTTAGTAGTTGAATTGTATGCTCAACAATTTAATTGGAAGGCTAGATATGCAGGTCAAGACGGAGTTCTTGGGGATGCAAACGTTAGATTTCTTCAGGACTTTGATGGAAAAAATTTAGTTGGAATTGATCCAACAGACAGAAATGGTGATGACGATATTGTTGTTCAAGAATTACGCTTGCCTGTCAATCGTGAAGTTGTGTTTAGAATTAGATCACAAGATGTTCTTCATTCTGCATATATGCCTCACTTTAGGGCACAAATGAATGCAGTCCCTGGGATGATTAATCAGTTTGCTTTTATTCCAAATGTTACAACTGAGGAGATGAGATTAAGGCCAGAAATCGTTGAAAAGGTAAAAAAAATTAATAAAATTAGATTTGATAAAAGTGAAAAATTAGTAGCCGATGGTGAATTTCCTCTTGATCCATATGAATTTGATTTTTTACTTTTGTGTAATAAAATTTGTGGAGCATCACATTATAATATGCAAATGAAGATAATTGTAGAAACAGAAGAAGATTTTAATAAATGGATTAATAATCAATTAACATTCAAAGAGTTTGTTCAATAAATAATTAACTAACTATGTCACAAAAACAAAATAGAAGAGCAAAGATAGTTGGAACAGATATCGAATTAGATATTGCTGAAGAAAAAGTCGTTACAACAGAATCTCAAGATGATGAACATGGTCATGATCATCATCATAAAGATACTTTTATAACGAAATATATTTTCAGTATTGATCATAAAATGATTTCTAAACAATACCTTATAACCGGATTAATAATGGGAATAGTTGGTGTTGCAATGTCTTTATTGTTTAGATTACAGTTGGCTTGGCCTGAAGAATCTTTTGGTATTTTTGATGCTCTTCTTGGGAAATGGGCAACAGATGGAGTTATGGACCCCAATGTTTATTTAGCATTAGTTACAATACATGGTACTATAATGGTCTTTTTTGTTCTAACTGCTGGATTAAGTGGAACTTTTAGCAACCTATTGATTCCACTCCAAATTGGTGCAAGAGACATGGCCTCTGGTTTTCTTAATATGATTTCTTATTGGTTATTTTTTATTTCGTCTGCATTAATGATTGCATCATTATTTGTTGAGGCCGGACCTGCTGCAGCTGGTTGGACAATTTATCCTCCACTAAGTGCTTTACCTCAAGCTCAACCTGGCTCTGCTGCTGGTATGACACTTTGGCTTGTATCAATGGCATTTTTTATTGCATCCTCTCTTTTAGCAGCATTAAACTATATTGTTACTGTTCTTAATCTAAGGACAGAGGGAATGACAATGACCAGACTTCCATTAACAGTTTGGGCTTTTTTAGTTACTGCAATAATTGGGGTTGTATCATTTCCAGTATTATTATCTGCGGCACTTCTCTTGATAATGGATAGGAGTTTTGGGACTTCTTTTTTCCTTTCAGATATTTTTATTCAGGGAGAGGTTCTTCACTATCAAGGGGGTTCACCAGTTCTTTTTGAACATTTATTTTGGTTCTTAGGCCATCCTGAAGTTTATATTGTTTTACTTCCTGCTTTAGGAATTGCATCTGAAGTAATTGCAACTAATGCTCGTAAACCTATTTTTGGTTACAGAGCTATGGTAGGGTCAATTCTTGCAATAGCATTCTTATCAACTATTGTTTGGGGACACCATATGTTTGTTACCGGTATGAATCCTTTTTTAGGATCAGTGTTTACATTCACAACATTATTAATTGCAATTCCATCTGCTGTCAAGGCATTTAATTACATAACAACGATTTGGAAAGGAAATATTCAATTTAACCCTGCAATGTTATTTGCAATAGGACTAGTGTCAACATTTATTACTGGAGGACTGACTGGCATTATATTAGGTGATAGTGCATTGGATATCAATCTGCATGACACTTACTTTGTTGTTGCTCATTTTCATTTAGTAATGGGTATTTCAGCACTTTATGGATTATTTGCAGGGGTATATCATTGGTATCCTAGAATGTTTGGAAGAATGATGAATAAGAATCTAGGCTATGTCCACTTTTGGATAACTGCAATAAGTGCTTATGGTGTATTTTTTCCAATGCATTTTATTGGTATGGCAGGTCTACCAAGAAGATATTATACAAATACTAATTTTCCATATTTTGACGATGTTGCTAATATAAATGTTGTTATAACTTTATTTGCACTATTAGCAGGTGCTGCACAAATATTGTTCTTATATAATTTTATAAGAAGTATGTTCTATGGTAAGAAAGCTGATAAAAATCCATGGAAATCAACAACGCTAGAGTGGACTGCTCCAATAAAACATATGCATGGTAACTGGCCTGGAAAATTTCCGCATGTATTTAGATGGCCTTATGATTATTCAAAACCAGGTTCGAAAATTGATTTTATTCCTCAAAATGCTCCTTTAAAAAAAGGAGAGAGAGAGCTTCAACATTAATAGGTAATTTATCCAATTTTTCTCAATTAATGTATATTTGAATTATGGACATTAATCAAGAAAAAGACAACGAATTCGACAAAGCTTTAAGACCAGTTTCTTTTAGTGATTTTATTGGTCAAAAATCTATAGTTAGCAATCTTAAAATATTTGTTGAAGCCTCTAATCAAAGAAATGATGCATTAGACCACACATTATTTCATGGCCCACCTGGACTTGGAAAGACTACACTTGCACATGTATTAGCAAATGAATTAAATGTAGGACTAAAGGTAACTTCGGGTCCTGTGATAGATAAACCAGGAGATCTTGCAGGTTTATTGACAAACTTAGAGGAGAGAGATATACTTTTTATAGATGAAATTCACAGGCTTAGTCCAGTGATTGAGGAATATCTGTACTCTGCAATGGAAGATTATAAAATTGATATAATGATTGAATCTGGACCAAATGCTAGGACAGTTCAACTAAATCTAAACCCTTTTACTTTAGTTGGTGCTACTACTAGATCAGGATTTCTCACAAATCCAATGAGAGAGAGGTTTGCAATTTCCAATAGACTAGAACATTATGATGCTGAATTACTATCCAAAATTGTTGAGAGGAGTTCAGATATTTTAAAATTGAAAATTGATAAAAAATCATCATTCGAAATAGCAAGAAGAAGCAGAGGAACTCCAAGAATTTCAAATTCTTTGTTAAGAAGAGTTAGAGATTTTGCACAGATTAAAAGTGACGGGAAAATTGATTTGGAAATAACAAAATTTGCACTAAGGTCACTAAACGTTGATAAAAATGGCTTGGACGAAATGGATAATAAAATTTTAGAGACAATTGTAAAAAAATATAATGGTGGACCAGTTGGTTTATCGACCATTGCAACTTCCCTGTCTGAAAATTCTGAGACAATTGAAGAAGTATATGAACCATTTCTAATTCAACAAGGATTTATTATAAGAACACCAAGGGGTAGGCAGGCAACAGAAAAAGGATATAATCATCTTGGAAGAAATAAAAATAATCTAAATAGTTTATTTAATTAATAATTTATATTTGAATACATATTCATCTTAATGGGAAAGAATAAGGAAAGAAGAGAATCGTTGGTTTACCATGCTAAACCTAAGCCAGGAAAAATAGAGGTTGTACCTACAAAAAAATATAATAGTCAGAGAGATTTAGCAATTGCATATTCTCCTGGAGTTGCTATACCTTGTCAAGAGATTGAGAAAGATCCTGATAATGTATATAAGTATACAAATAAATCAAATTTAGTTGCTGTAATTTCTAATGGAACTGCTGTTTTGGGCCTTGGAGATATTGGTCCAAATGCATCAAAACCTGTAATGGAAGGTAAAGCTCTCTTATTTAAAATTTTTGCAGATATTGATGTTTTCGATATTGAGATAAATGAGAAAGATCCTGAAAAATTTGTAGATGTTGTTAAGTCAATATCATCAACTTTTGGAGGGATAAACCTTGAAGATATTAAAGCACCTGAAGCTTTCAAAATTGAAAAGAACTTGATAGAGGGACTTAATATTCCTGTCATGCATGATGATCAACATGGAACTGCAATAATTTCTGCTGCTGCGCTTTTAAATGCATTAGAACTTGTAGGTAAAAAAATTGAAGATGTAAAAATAGTTGTTTCTGGAGCAGGAGCTGCTGCTATTGCATGTACAAATTTATATATTTCATTTGGGGCTAAATTACATAATATTATAATGACAGATAGTAAAGGTGTAATAAGTAAAACCAGAGATAATTTAACAGATGAAAAAAAACACTTTGCTACTGATAGACAGATTAGCACTCTTAAGGAGGCAATGATAGACTCAGATGTTTTTATTGGATTATCAATAGCTAATATTGTTTCAGAAGAAATGCTAAGTTCTATGTCAAAAAATCCTATTGTTTTTGCAATGGCCAATCCAGACCCTGAAATAGACTACGATCTAGCGATGAAAGTAAGAGATGATATTATATTTGCCACAGGAAGATCTGATCTTCCAAATCAAGTCAATAATGTTCTTGGGTTTCCATTTATCTTCAAAGGAGCTCTTGATGTAAGAGCAACTAAGATAAATGAAGAAATGAAAAAAGCTGCGGTAGTTGCCTTAGCAGAACTAGCAAAAAAGCCTGTCCCAGAACAAGTAAATATTGCATATGATGAAACAAAATTGAATTTTGGGAAAGAGTACATAATTCCAAAACCTTTTGACCCAAGATTAATATTAGAAATTCCACCAGCAGTTGCAAAAGCAGCAATTGAGTCAGGTGTTGCAAAAGAACCTATTCTTGATTGGGATAAATATGTTCAGAATCTTGATGAAAGACATGGGAGTAACCAGAAATTGATTAGAATTATTCATAGAAGAGCAAAAGAAGCAAAATTTAAAAAACTAGTTTTTACTGAAGCTGATCACCTAGATGTTTTGAAAGCAGCACAAATCTGTTTTGAGGAGAAGATTGCAGAACCAATTTTGCTTGGTGGTAAGAAAATAATCGAAGAATTAATGGAATCTCTTGATTTTCACGAAGATTTAAAAATAATTGACCCCACAGATAAAATTAATAAAGATTTAATTGATAAATACTCAAAGACCTTATTTGAAAAGCTGGGTAGAAAAGGCAAAACGCTTGATGATGTAAAAAGATTGCTCAGGGGAAGAGATTATTTTGGCTCTATGATGGTTGAGAATGGAGATGCAGATTGTATGCTTTCCGGATATTCGAAAAGCTATCCATCAGTTTTTATACCCTTAATAAGTTCAATAGGAAAAGCTCCTGGCGTTGAAAAAGTTGCTGCAACTAATTTAATGATTACAAAAACAGGCCCACTATTTTGCTCAGACACATCTTTGAATATAAATCCGTCGTACAAGGAAATTGCTAAAATTGCTGTTAATACAGCAAAGATTGTAAATATGTTTGGAATTGAGCCAGTGATTGCAATTCTTTCTTACTCCAATTTTGGTTCATCTAGTTTTGATGAGGCAAAAAAAATATCAAAAGCGGTTGAAATTCTTCACACTGATTATCCTGAATTAATTGTAGATGGACCTATTCAATCTGACTTTGCTCTTAATCGAGAAATGTTAAAAAACAGGTTCCCATTTTCAATTTTAAATGGTAGAAAAGTTAATGCATTGATTTTTCCTAATCTTGATTCTGCTAATATCACATACAAAATTATAAAAGAATTGGACAGAGTAGTGTCAGTTGGCCCAATTCTTATTGGCCTTAATAAACCAATACATATTCTTCAATTAGGTGCATCAGTAGATGAAATTGTAAATATGTCAGCGATTTCTGTCATAGATTCTAATCAAAGAAAAATAAGAAAAAAATGATAACATATATTTTGGGAAAATTGATAGAAAAAACACCAACTAAAATAGTTGTAGAATCATATGGAATAGGCTATGAGATTAATATTTCTCTAAATACTTATGAGAAAATTCCTAATGAGGAAAATATTAAAATATGTACATATTTACAAAGGAAAGAAGACTCAGATATTTTATTTGGATTTACCTCTCGAATTGAGAGATCCATATTTCAACAACTTATTTCAGTCTCAGGTATTGGACCAAGTACAGCTAGGACAATATTATCATCTATATCTCCCAAAGAGATTCAAGATGCTGTTTGGTCAGAAGATGTGAACAGAATAAAATCTATAAAAGGGATTGGCCTTAAAACAGCTCAGAGGCTAATAATAGAATTGAAAGATAAAGTAGAATTATTTGATAAAAAAGATATAGATTTATCAGGTGAAAATTTTGACATTAAAAAAGAAGCCTTACTTGCTCTATCAGTTCTTGGTTTTAGTAAATCTAAAGCAGAAAATGTTGTAAGTAAAGTATATTTTGAAAATCAAGATATTGAGCTACAGGAATTAATCAAAAAATCATTGAATAAATTGTAATTATGAATATACCAGAGGATTTAAAATATACCGAAGAACATGAATGGGTTAGAGCTGAGGATAACATTGCTGTTGTTGGTATCACTGACTTTGCACAAGGTGAATTAGGTGATATTGTATACCTTGAGATAGAGACATTAAATTGCCAAATTGATTCTAATGAAGTGTTTGGCACTGTAGAAGCTGTAAAAACAGTTTCAGACTTATTTATGCCAATTTCTGGAAAGGTTATTGAGGTAAACCCAAATATAGAGGATAAACCAGAACTGGTGAATGAAGATCCATATGGTGAAGGCTGGATAATAAAAATTGAAATTACAGAGCAATCACAAATTGATAAGCTTCTTAGTTCGAGTGACTATAAAAATCTTGTTGATAGTTAAAAAAGAACAAAGAATTTATTAAGTATATGAAATAACTATAATTTTTTATAGATTAGCAGTAAATATTGATTCATGCAACCAAAGAAAAATCCAAAAGCTGATTTAAATAAAAATAGAAATCTCTACTTTGTTATAGGTTTAACGTTTGTTACTTTTATTACCTGGCAAGCAATAGAATCAAAAACCTATGAAAAAACGTTTGATTATGAAGCTTTAAATGTTGAGGATGATGATGATGAGGATATTCCAATAACTGAGCAGATCAAGACTCCACCCCCACCTCCACCCCCTCCTCCTGCTCCAGAAGTAATTGAAGTTGTTGAGGATGAAGAAGAAGTTGAGGAAACTGTTATTGAATCTACTGAAACAGATCAAGACGAAATAATTATTGAGGAAATTGAAGTCGAAGAAGAATTTGAAGATATAGATGTTCCCTTTGCTGTAATTGAAGATGTACCTATTTTTCCCGGCTGTGAATCAGTATCTAAATCTCAAAGAAGAGCTTGTTTTCAAGAGCAAATGAATAAGCATATTAGAAAGAACTTTAGATATCCCGACATCGCTCAAGAAATGGGAATTCAAGGTAGAGTTTATGTCAATTTTATTATTTCTAAAGATGGCTCAATTACTAACATTAGAATGAGAGGTCCTGATAAAAATCTTGAAAATGAAGCTGCTAGAATTATTGGAAGACTTCCGCAAATGACACCCGGAAAACAAAGAGGAAGAGCCGTAAGAGTACCATTTAGTATACCAATTACTTTCAGACTACAATAAAGTTATTTATTAACATACATAATTAATGACTGTAACTTTAAATATAAAGCATAAGTCTTTATTTTCTGAAATTCTTACTCTTATAAAATATAGATTATCTTTCAGCGTTGTTTTATCATCTGTAGCCTCTTACTTACTTGCATTTGAAATATTTTCAATGTCTACATTAATTCTGTTAGTAATTGGTGGATTTCTAGTTGTTGGCTCATCAAATGGATTTAATCAAATTATAGAAAGAGATAGAGATTCATTGATGTCAAGAACCTCCAATAGGCCCTTACCATCTGGTAATATTAGTTTATATCAGGCAATTTTGATTTGCTCGATTATAGGTCTTTTAGGATTATTTATCCTTTATATTATAAACTTTAGAACAGCTTTTTTTGGATTTATATCAATGATTATTTATTTAGTAGTTTACACTCCTCTAAAAACTATAACACCATTATCTGTATTCTTTGGAGCTATACCTGGGGCTATACCATTTATGTTGGGATGGGTAGCAGTTACAAACAAATTTTCTATCGAAACTGGAATATTATTTATGATTCAGTTCTTTTGGCAATTTCCACATTTTTGGGCAATTGGATGGGTTTCACATGATGATTATATTAGAGCTGGCTTCAGAATGCTTCCATCAGGTAAACGTGACAACGCTACAGCATTCCAAATTGTTTTCTATACTATTTGGATGATTCTCGTATCTACTTTACCATTTTTCAGTTTTACAGGAAAATTCTCTATTGGTCTTACTTCACTTTTATTAATATTATTCGCAGGAATTTTTATGTTAATACAAGCTTTAAGATTAATGAAGTATAAGGATAATCAAAATGCTATAAGACTAATGTATACAAGTATTTTTTATTTAAGCTTTATTCAAATTATATTTGTAATTGATAAATTATTGTTATGATGAATGTTTTAAAACCGATAGAAATTAAAATAACTAAAGCAAAAAAAATGATGCTTTGGTTTGGTATGATAAGTATAACAATGACATTTGCTGGTTTGACAAGTGCTTTTATTGTAAGTAGTTCAAGACCTGATTGGCTTGATTCATTTGTACTTCCTAATTGGTTTACAATAAGCACTGTATCAATAATTCTTAGTAGTTTATTTTTTCAGCTTGCAAAGTTTAGACTTGATCAATATGTTAGAGTTTCTCTACCTGAAAATATAAATATTTACATCGAAAGAAATAATGTTAATTTATTATTAGGACTTACCATTTTAACAGCACTATTTTTTGTTATTGCACAATTTCTTGGTTTTAATGAAATCATTTCTCAAGGATATTATTTTACTGGTCCAGAAAGTTCTGTAACAACATCTTATGTATATATTTTAGTATTTCTTCATCTTGCGCATTTGTTTGCAGGAATTATTGTTTTGACTGTTGTTGTCTCAAAGTTTAATAAGCAGAAATATGAAAAAAATAAGCTTGGTTTTGAATTAGCATTAATATTTTGGCATTTTCTTGGTGCCTTATGGATATATTTATTCTTTTTTATTAAATACTTCAGTTAAAAATTAATAAATTTATAGTCTAAATTGCCCTAGATGCAAGCATCTACAGTAACAAATACAAATCAAGACTCTTGGGGGGGAGGTGGAGCCAAACCTTTGGATGCTGGCTATGGAAAACTTATGATGTGGTTTTTTATTGTCTCTGATGCACTTACATTTTCTGGATTCTTAGTTGCCTATGGTTTCTCTAGATTTAAAAACATTGATTCATGGCCAATTGCTGATGAGGTTTTTCATCATTTTCCCTTCCTTCACGGAGTTGATGCTCCTATGTACTATGTTGCATTGATGACATTTATTTTGATTTTTTCTTCTGTTACCATGGTTCTAGCCGTAGATGCTGGACACAACAATAATAAAAACCGTGTTGCTTTTTATATGTTGTTAACAATCATTGGGGGAGCAATATTCGTTGGCTCTCAAGCATGGGAATGGAAAAATTTTATTAAAGGAGATTATGGTGCAATTGAGATTCAAAATGGTGAAATTTTACAATTCTATGATTTAAAAAAACAAAAAAGAATATCTATTGACGAATTTTATATTTCATCAAATCAAGAGAGAATAACTCATGACGATAATGTAGGCATTTGGTATCAGAGTGAAGCGAAGCTTCCCGAAATAACTCTTAATGAAGTTATGACAGGATTTAATAATGACATGAATTTAACAGTAAGATTGGAGAAATTAGATGAGACCGGACATAAAATAGTATTATCACGTGATGAGGCAGAGATTAAACTTAGTTCAGCAACAAGAGTTGTAAAGGGAGCAAATTTAATTAGAAATGAATATGGAAATCCTCTATTCGCAGATTTCTTTTTCTTCATAACTGGTTTTCATGGTTTCCATGTGTTCTCTGGGGTGATACTTAACATAATAATATTTATAAATGTTTTACTTGGAACATATGAGAAAAGAGGTCATTATGATATGGTTGAGAAGGTTGGATTATATTGGCACTTTGTGGATCTAGTATGGGTTTTTGTATTTACATTTTTTTATTTAGTATAAATTATGGCAGAACAAAAACATAAACTTGAAATATTTAGAGGACGTTTAAAATTTAAATCAAATGTCCAAAAGATTTGGGGTGTATTAGTTTTTTTATCAATTGTAACTGCTGTTGAAGTTGCATTAGGTATAATTAAACCTCCAGTTTTACTAAATTACTTTTTAGGTGTTAAGATTTTAAATTGGTTGTTTATAATTATGACTATAATTAAAGCCTATTATATTACCTGGGATTTTATGCATGTTAGAGATGAAAAACCTTTTTTAAAAAATACAATAGTTGTCCCTTTACTTATATTAATACCTTTCTTACTATTTATTCTTCTTTATGAGGGCTCTTATATTTTTGATATAATGTTTGATGGTTTAAAGACGTGGAACTTTGATATTTATTGATGAGTAAATATTTTCAAAAGTATTTAATATTAGGTTTCCTTTTTTTCTTTCCAATTTTTGTTTATGTATTTCTGTCAACAGGTATAAATAATTTTGCAAAGCTGCCAGTTTTAACTGAAAATGTAGCTGATATTGAAAATATTGAGGGTAATAATGCTAATGTTTCACTTAGAAATAAAATTTCCATTGTGGCTTTTTGGGGAGGAGATGTCGAAAATAAAAAATCTGAAGCTCTTAATCTAAATCAAAAAATTTATAAAAGATTTAACGAATTTCAAGATTTTCAATTTGTTCTCCTTCATGATAAAAATGATAATGATGCGATAAAGGATCTAAAAAGTGAATTAATAAGCGGGGTAGGAACCGATTTAAAAAACTGGAATTTTATTCCAACTACGCAGTCAAACATAAAAATGATTTTTGATAGTTTCAAAACCAATATTGAACTTGATCAAAGTTATAGTACTCCATATGTTTTTATTGTTGATAGAGATTTAAGCCTAAGAGGTAGAGATGATGATGAAGATATTGGAATGTTATACGGGTTTAATTCACAGTCAGTTGCTGAGATTAATAATAAAATGGTAGATGATGTAAAAATTATTCTTGCGGAGTATCGATTAGCATTGAAAAAAAACGATTCTTTATTCTATGAATAACAATTTAAAATACATTGGTTTAATAGTAATTATAATTCTTTTTGGAATCTTTTCATTACCAAAAATATATGAAAGAATTGTTAATTTGGATATTAAAGATTCTAACAGACTAAATTTAAATGAAAGGTTGTCTTATTTAACAATTTTTGATGAAAAGAAAAAAGCTCCAGATTTTATATTAACTAACCAAGATTCAATAATGATTTCAAATTCTGATATGTTAGGAAAAGTATACGTCTTAGAATTCTTTTTCACTAGATGTCCAGACATATGTATTGAAATGAATAAAAATATGAAACTACTTGATGATGAATTTGCAGATTCTAATGATTTTGGAATTATATCTATTTCCATTGATCCTGATAATGACACTCCATTTATTTTAAAGGAATATTCTGAAGCTTTAGATATTAAATCTCAAAACTGGCATTTTTTAACTGGTGAAAGAGATTATATATATGATCTAGCAAATAATGGATTTAATATATATGCAAATCAAAATTCAAATTTTGCAGGAGGATTTGAACATCAGGGATTTTTTGCACTTATTGATAAAGATGGGTATATTCGATCTAGAAAAGATAACTTTGGTAATCCAATTATGTATTATCTAGGAATCCATGATATTAATGCAAATCAACAGGGTACACAGATGTTAACATATGATATTAAAAAATTAATTGATGAGTAAAATACAAGAATTAGGCAATCGATTAAAGTACAAAAACTTAATAATTGTTGTCTCAATATTAATTCCTGTGGTTGTCTTGGTTCTTTTTAACATAAGAATAACATCACTACCTCAACTTAATTTTTTGCCTCCTATTTATGCTACGATTAATGGTATAACTGCTATTCTCTTATTAGCTGCTCTATATAGTATTAAAAATAAGAAAATTAAGCAGCATGAAATTTTGATGAAAACCTCAATATTTCTTTCTTTAGTCTTTCTAGTTATGTATATACTCTATCACATGACCACTGATCCAACTCCATATGGAGGTGAAGGCATAGTAAGAACTGTTTACTTCTTTATTTTGATTTCACACATTACACTTTCTGTTTTTATAGTACCAATGGTCCTAATCACTTATGTAAGAGCAATATCTAAAATGTTTGATAAGCATAAAAAAATTGCAAGAATTACATTTCCAATATGGTTATACATAGCTATTACTGGTGTAATAGTTTATTTAATGATATCACCCTATTATAATTATTAATGAAAAAGCTTTTCTTCGTTCTTCTCGTTTTAGTTTTATCTACCTCTGATATTTATTCTCAATGTTCAATGCTAAGTGCTATAATGGAAAGTGATCAGGAATATGAGGCTGCAAAGGGTTTAAATAGAGGTATTGTTTATTTAATGTCCATTCCATATATATTAGTTGGACTAATAATTTGGAAAATCTACAGAACTAATAAATCTCAGTAATTATTTTTAAGCTTTCTGTTATGAAATCATATTTACACAAATTAATTATTTTAAATTTTTTATTCTTAAGCCAATGTTATTCTCAGCATGAAACTAGTAAATATTACATTACAGATATGAGAGGTGATGTTTTTTTGGAGATGGAAATAAATAATCTTCAATCCAACAATGGACCTTTATACATTCGTATTCTTGATGAGAATGAGGATCCAGTGATAGTTGGAACTTCATCAGTCATTAATTACTCTGCTAAAATTTCATTTGACTCTATCTCTCCTGGAAAATACGCAATTCAATTTTTTCATGATGAGAATGAAAATCAAAAGATGGATTTTAATCTAATTGGAATACCAAAAGAAAAATTTGGAAGTTCGAATGATGTAAAACCAGTTTTTGGCCCCCCAAAGTTCGAAAAAATGTTGTTTGAAATTTATGAAGACAAAAAAATAGTGATGCAGCCGGTTAATTAATAAATATTTAATTTTATATAATATTAGATATTATCATTAGAAAAACTAATTTTGCACCAGTATGATCGAAATAAACAAGCTTCATAAGTCTTATGATATGGGCTCATCATCACTTCATGTTTTAAAGGGTATTAATTTTTGTGTAGATGATGGAGAGCTTGTAGCAATTATGGGTTCATCAGGATCGGGAAAATCTACTCTTTTAAATATATTAGGAATGCTAGATAGCGCTGATAATGGAACATACGATTTAGATAAAATTAGAATTGAAAATTTAGATGAAAATACAGCCGCTGAATATAGAAATAAATTTCTTGGTTTTGTATTTCAATCTTTTAATCTTATAAATTATAAAAATGCCTTGGAAAATGTTGCTCTTCCTTTATATTATCAAGGTATTCCAAGGAAAGTAAGACAAAAAACTGCATTAAGTTTTTTAGAAAAGGTTGGTCTTAAAGATTGGGCTGCTCATCTTCCAAGTGAGTTGTCTGGAGGACAAAAACAAAGGGTTGCCATTGCAAGGGCATTAGCCTCAAAGCCAAAAGTTCTTCTTGCTGATGAACCGACAGGTGCTCTTGATTCTAACACATCAATTGAGGTAATGGCTCTTATTCAACAAATAAACAATGAGGGAAAAACAATTCTTGTTGTTACCCACGAACATGACATTGCCAAAATGTGTAAAAGGATAGTTCATCTCAAGGATGGTATAATTGTTGAAGATAAGAAAATCAAACAAAATATCTTAAAGAATGTTTAATATAGAACGTTGGAAAGAAATCTTTCAATCTATTCAAAAGAATAAACTAAGAACGATTCTATCTGGAACTACTGTGTCTCTTGGGATTTTAATTTTTATTGTTTTATTTGGTCTTGGAGAGGGTTTAAAGAACTCATATTCTGATTTATTTTTAAGACAAGCCAACAACGTCCTATTTCTATACCCAGGTAAAACAACAAAACCATATGGTGGATTTAAAACAAACAGAAGAATTGAATTTGACAATTCTGATATTTCTGATATCAGGAATAATTTTTCTGATCGAATAGAACTAATAAATCCTACAATTAGGTATGGAGACTTGATTAGGTATAAATTAGAATCTTATGACTTTTCTATAATTGCTGTTTCACCTTCAAACCAATATATTGAGGGAAATGTCTTAATGAAAGGAAGATATATAAATGAAAAAGATATTAATAATAAATCTAAAGTTGTGGTTATTGGCCGGATTGTTGCAAGAGATATTTTTAAGACTGAGGAACCTATCGGTAAATTTATTAATATTGGAAGTAGAACATATAAAGTAGTTGGAGTATTTCAAGACTTAGATGGAGATAATCAGGAAAGTTTTTTATACATTCCTTACACCACAAGACAACAGATCTTAATGGGTAGCGATAAAGTGGGGAACATTTCATTAACGTTTGATGAAAAGCTAGGTGGTTCCGGAGCTTTAAAATTAGAGAACGAAATTAAAACTTTTCTAAAAAAGAAAAAGTCAATTGATCCATCTGATCCTAGTGGAATAAGAACAAGAAATGTTGCAGACGAGCTAGATAGATCGATGCAATTTGCAGGAGCTCTTCAAATAATTGTTGCATTTGTAGGGATTGGTACCCTTATAGCTGGAATTATTGGTATTTCCAATATAATGGTTTTTATTGTTAAGGAAAGAACTAAGGAGCTAGGAGTTAGAAAAGCACTTGGTGCAAAACCATCAGAAATAATTAAAATGATTTTAACTGAATCAATTTTTATTACATCAATATCTGGCTTTTTGGGAATGGCGCTGGGGATTACTTTTTTAAATACAGTTGACAAAGGTCTTCAAGATTATTTTATTACAAGACCTGAAGTTGGGTTAAGTACTGCATTTTTTGCAACTATTGTATTAATTATTTTTGGAGTAATTGCAGGATATATACCAGCAAAAAGAGCTGCTAAAATTAAACCAATTGTAGCATTAAATGATGAATAGTTTTAAAAAAATATTTGAAAAAGATACATGGGATGAAATTTTTGAGTCTATATCAAAAAATAGAACAAGGACAATTATAACAACAATTGGTGTTTTTTGGGGAATATTTATATATATAGCACTTGCAGGTTCAGCAACAGGTTTAGAAAATGGATTTGATGAGGCTTTTAGTGGATTGAGTAAGAACTCAATGGGAGTATGGGTTCAAAGTACCTCTGTTCCATTTAAAGGTTTTGAGGAGGGTAGACGTTTTCCTTTTAAATTGTCTGACCTTGATTACTTAAGGGATAGAGTACCAGAAATAGAATATATATCACCAGGACTTCAAGCAGGAGCATTCTCTGGTTCTCCTCCATTGGTAGTTAGAGGAACAAAATCTGATAATTTTAATTTATTTGGGAACTTTCCAACACAAGCAAAAATTTCGGTAATTAAAATTTATGATGGAGGAAGGTTCATAAATGAAGAGGATATTAAGTATGAAAGAAAAGTTGCTGTAATTGGGGAGGGTGCTCAAGAAAGATTATTTAATCTTGGTGAAGATCCTATTGGTAAATACATTATAATCAATGATGTAAATTTTAAAGTTATTGGAGTAGAAAAATTTGCAGAAGGCTTTGGTGGTTTTGGTTCTGACTCAGATATAACTATTCCATATTCAACATTTGCCAAAATGTATAATAGAGGTGATAAGTTTGGTTGGATGTTTATATCCGGATATGATTATGTCAATCCAAAATATTTAGAAGAAACAGTA
>CAJPUS010000032.1 GCA_905380995.1 uncultured Flavobacteriaceae bacterium | reverse complement strand
AAAACTCTTTCAGCATCTTTTCCAGATATATTTTTATTTCTCAAATCAATTAAAATAAGATGATTATCTGTTCCACCAGATATTATATTGTAACCAAGATCAGTCAAATTATCAGATAATTTGGATGCATTTGATATCACTTGACTTATATATTTTTTAAATTGGGGATCAAGTGCCTCGCCAAAAGCTATTGCTTTGGCAGCTATAACATGCTCGAGAGGACCCCCTTGATTACCTGGGAAAATTGCAGAATCAAGTACTGAGGACATTTTCTTTAAACTTCCATTTTTTAACTTTAAACTAAAAGGATTATCAAAATCTTTTCCCATCATAATTATACCTCCCCTTGGACCTCTAAGAGTCTTATGAGTTGTAGAAGTTATTACATGACAATGCGGAACAGGATCACTTAAGAAACCTTTAGCGATCAAACCAGATGGATGAGCTATATCTGCATGAAGAAATGCGCCAACTTCATTTGCAATTTCTCTAAACTTTGAGAAATTAATGTCTCGAGAGTAAGCTGAAGCTCCAACAATTATCATATTTGGTTTAACTTTTTTTGCTCTTTCAAGAATTTTTTCATAATCAAAAACACCATCTTTAGTGACTCCATAGAAGCTTGAATTATATATCTTTCCAGAAAAGTTGACATTTGATCCATGAGTTAAATGGCCGCCATGAGCCAAATCAAGGCCAAGAATTTTATCTCCAGGCTTCAAAAAAGCATCAAATACAGCAGTGTTTGCTTGTGAACCCGAGTGAGGTTGAACATTTGCGTATTCAACATTGAACAGTTTCTTAAGACGCTCAATAGCAATATTTTCAATTTTATCCACAACCTCACAGCCACCATAGTATCTTTTACCAGGGTATCCTTCTGCATATTTATTAGTGAGAATGGAGCCTGTAGCTTTCATTACATTATCACTTGTAAAGTTTTCTGATGCAATTAACTCTAAACCACAAAGTTGTCTTTTATTTTCTTCTTTAATAAGGTTAAAGATTTGATCTTTATTTTTCATGCTTTTAGTAAAATGCTAAAATAGCAAATAAACAATTTGACTTTCCTTTAACATTATCATATAAATCAACTATTTATAAACAATTCTTATTTTTATCAAAAAAGTTAATTTTTAAAAGTCTCACGGCAAATTTGTAATTTTATACAGTGAGTAATTCCATAAATATAAATAACAAGAAAGCAAAATATGATTATTTATTATTAGATAAATATACATGTGGTATAGTTTTAACCGGCAATGAGATTAAATCAATCAGAAATTCTAGAGCATCTTTAAACAACACCTATTGTGAGTTTAATGATGATGAGCTTTTTGTTGTAAATATGCATGTTGATGAATATAAAAACTCTAATAAAAACAAATATGATCCTAAAAGAAGGAGAAAATTGTTATTAAATAAACAAGAGTTAAAGAAAATTCAAAAACAAGTTAAAGATGCAGGAATCACCGTTGTAGCAACATCATTATTTATTACAAAAAAAGGAATTGCAAAACTAAATATATCAGTTGCAAAAGGAAAAAGAGAGTTTGATAAAAGAAATGTAATTAAAGATAGGGAGAGCAAAATTAGTCTTAAAAGAATTAAGAAAAATTTTAACAATTAATCCTTTTTTTCTAGCATTGGAACAAACTTAAAATTACCAAAAGTCTCCTTTTTAAAGTTGTTTACACTAATTCTAGTAATCTTTGTCATTACCTGCGTCTCTTTACCAATTGGAACAACCATCCTTCCCCCTACTTTTAATTGTTTTAGCAGCTCCTCAGGGACAATTGGAGAGCCTGCTGTTATTATAATACCATCAAATGGTGAATCATCTAATAGTCCTTTATAACCATCTCCGTATTTAAATCTAACTGGATTTACGTTTAATTTATTAAAAAGTTTTGAAGTTGATCTAAATAAATTGTGATTTCTTTCTATAGTATATACATCTACTTTAAGAAAACACAAAATTGAAGTTTGGTATCCTGATCCTGTTCCTATTTCTAAAATTTTTTCACCACTAACAGGGTTTAATAATTGAGTTTGAAAAGCAACTGTAAATGGCTGTGAAATAGTCTGATTTGATTTAATTGGTAAAGCCTTGTCAAAATATGCATGCTCGCTCAAACCAGGATCAACAAATAAATGACGAGGAATACTTTTTATTGACTTAATTATTTGTTTATTTACAATACCCTTCTTTTTTAAATTTAAGGCTAGTATCCTTCTTCTCCCTCTAAATTTAAAGTTATCTTCCACTTACACTAATATTAAATTAATAGTCGAAAATTCCAAAAGAAGATTGTATTTTTAATATATGATTAAGGTTGGTTTAATAGGTGCAGGACATCTTGGAAAAATCCATTTAAACATATTAAATAACTCAGACTTTGAACTTATTGGGTTTCACGATACAGATATTTCTAATTCTAAAAAATTATCTAAAGAAAAAGGTTATTACTTCTTCAGAGAACTTGACTCATTAATTGATAAAATTGACGCAGCTGTAATAGTTTCTCCTACTACCACACATTTTGAAATTGCAAAAAAATGTATAAATAAAGGGATACATATATTTGTTGAAAAGCCATTAACTACTAACTCCAATGAAGCTAAAATAATTAATAGTCTATCCGAAGAAAAAGGTATAATTGGTCAAGTTGGATTTGTTGAAAGATATAATCAAGCATTTATTTCTTGTAAAGAATTTATAAAAAAACCAAGATTTATTGAATCTCATAGATTATCTGACTTTAACCCCAGAGGAACAGATGTATCAGTTATTATGGACCTAATGATTCATGATATAGATATAATACTAAATCTTAACAATTCTAAGGTAAGAAAGATAGATGCATCAGGAGTCTCAATAATAAGCTCAACTCCAGATATTGCTAATGCTAGAATAGAATTTGATGATGGTTGCATTGCAAACTTAACTACAAGTAGAATATCATTAAAAAAAATGAGAAAAACTAGAATTTTTCAAGAAGATGCATATATATCAATAAATTTTTTAGAGAAAGAATTTCAGGTAGTAAAAATAAGAGATAGAGTTAAGACCGACTCAAAGAACTCTCTGATTATCAAAAATAATTTAGGTGAAGAAAAAGTTATATTCTTTGAAAATCCTGAGGTTCAGAGTATAAATTCTATAGAAGCTGAACTAAATGATTTTTATAAATCTATAAAGAATAAGAGTGAGTCAAAAGTAACCTTAAGTGACGGTCTAAAAGCTCTTGAAGTTGCAGAGGAAATAATGCGCCAATTATGAGTATAGAAGAGAAAATTTCAAACATTAAAATTAAAATAAAAGGTAAGGCAGATTTAATTGCTGTTTCAAAAACTAGGACTATTCAAGAGATACGAGAGGCATACAACGCAGGACAATTAAAATTTGGTGAAAACAGAGTCCAAGAAATTGTCAATAAGCAAAATAGTTTACCAAATGACATAGAATGGCACATGATTGGTCATCTTCAAAAGAATAAAGTAAAATATATAGCTAAGTTTATTAAACTTATTCATTCATTAGATAGGATATCATTAGCTAAAGAAATTGATAAACAAGCCAAAAAAGAGAACAGAATAATTAATTGTCTTATTCAACTAAAAATATCAAAAGATGAGACAAAATTCGGTCTACAAATAAGTGAGTTTCAAAATTTTTATGAAAGTTTGAAAACATATCACAACATTAATATTATTGGGTTAATGGGAATGGCAACATTTACAAATGATGATGATTTAATTGATGAAGAATTCAAAATAATTAAGAAAATATTCGATGACATTATTCCGACTGACAATAAATTTAAAGTTTTATCCATTGGAATGAGTGATGATTATGATATTGCATTAAAAAATGGTTCGAATATGATTAGAGTTGGTAGTAAAATTTTTGGAAAAAGAATTTAAAAATGTACACAATTATTGATTTAGAGACTACTGGAGGAAAATTTAATGAGGAATCTATCATTGAAGTAGCAGCATATAAATTTGATGGAGTAAATATAAATGATCAATTTATTAGTCTAATAAATCCTCAGAGAAATATTCATCCATATGTTGAGAAACTTACAGGAATTTCATCAAAAATGGTGAAGTCAGCACCAAAGTTTCACGAGGTTGCTAAAAGAATTATTGAAATAACATCTAATTCAATTCTTGTTGCTCATAACGCTCAATTTGATTACAGAATTCTTCAATTAGAATTTAAAAGGCTTGGATTTGATTTTTCAATGAAATCCATCTGCACTGTCATATTATCACAAGAATTACTCCCAGATCAAGAATCTTATAAACTAGGAAGATTATCCAGGAGTCTTGGTATTCCATTAAAAGACAGGCATAGAGCAAGTGGAGATGCCCTAGCAACGGTAGAATTATTAAAGATATTAATTGAAAAAGATAAAAATCAGGAAATTATCAAAAAAAGCATTGTTGAGTTCCCTGGAGAAAGTATTAGTGATGTATTTAAAAAAACAATTGAAGGTTTAGATAATACAACTGGAGTATTTTACATCTATAATAAAAATAAGAAGTTGATTTATATTGACTACAGCAAGGATATAAAAACTAAGGTCATAAAGTTATTTACTAGTAAAAAGTTTATTCCAAAGTATGTTCAAAATAATTTTAAATCAATTAAAGTTCATAAAACTGGTAATATTGAAATTGCAATTTTAAAAGCTATTCAAGAAATAAAATCTCTAAGACCTAAAATTAATAACAATATTGATCCAAAGTTATTTTACAAAATTGGTATTCCAAAGATCATTAATGATAAAAAAAACTTTATAATTACGTTTTCTGGAAAAAAAGATGATGAGAAAGGGTTCATTTTGTTTATAGAAAAAAAAGTTATTGGTTATGGGTATTTTGACCTTTTCAATAACATAAATACTGAAAAAAAATTAAAATCTAGAGTAGTTAAAGTAAATGAATGTAATAAAGTTAAAAACTATGTATATAAAGTAATTTATGAAAAGAGATATAAAAAACTACTAACTTTGACGGAAATATATAAATTTTCAGGCATTGAATAAAACACGTCAGAAAATACATGATGTTATCTATGAAGCAGATACTCCGGCGGGTAAGGCTTTTGATATTTTACTAATTATAATAATTATTATTAGTGTAGTACTTGTTGCCCTTGAAACCGTTGGATGGATTAACGAAAAATATTACAGTATTTTAAATATTGCTGAATGGACTGTTACAATATTGTTTACAATTGAGTATATTTTGAGAGTTATATCAATTCACCATCCTAGAGACTATATATTTAGTTTTTATGGTGTAATTGACTTACTTGCAACTATCCCTAAATATATCTCATTAATATTTATAGGGGCTCAATTGGAGACCATGATGGCTATTAGAGCACTTAGAATATTAAGAATATTCAGAGTTCTTCATATTTCAAGGTATATAGGTGAATCAAACTTCTTATATAGGTCACTTCTTGTTAGCAGAGCAAAAATCATAATTTTTTTATTATTTGTTCTAATCATGTGCATTCTATTCGGAACTTTAATGTTTCTTATTGAAGGGCCCAAAGCTGGATTTGACAATATTCCAGAAAGCATTTATTGGTGTATAAGTACAATTTCTACTGTTGGCTATGGTGATATAGTTCCTTTAACTGGTATGGGTAAGTTTCTAGCATCAGTATTGATGATACTTGGTTATGGTATTATTGCAGTTCCAACTGGTATAATTTCAGCAGAAATGGTTCAAAGTAGAAAAAAAGTTGATGTTAATACTAGAGTATGTGCCGAGTGTATGTGTGATTCACATAAAGATAATGCTACATTCTGTCATCAATGTGGTTCTCATCTAGATGATGACAAATAAAAAATTAATATATATAGCAGGGCCAACAGGAATAGGTAAGACAGAATTAAGTATTAAAATAGCCAAAAAGCTAAAAACCGAAATTATTTCCTGTGATTCAAGACAGTTCTACAAAGAACTTAAAATTGGTACTTCACCGCCATCCATTGAACAATTAGACAAAGTCAAACATCATTTTATTCATCATAAAAGTATTCATGATGATTACAATGTTAGAAAATTTGAAAATGAGGCTATTAATTTAATTAATAATCTTTTCTTAAAGTATGATAATTTAATTCTTGTTGGTGGATCTGGTCTTTATGCAGACTCAATATTGTATGGCATTGATGAATTTCCAGATATTCCAATATCTATTAAGAATATGATAAGTGAAAAGTATAAGGAAAATGGTATTGAGTATTTACAAAATAAAATAAAGAAATTAGATCCTGAGTTCTACAGAAAGGTTGACAAAAATAATTCACGTAGACTAATTAGAGCACTTGAAGTAATTGAGAGCTCAGGTAAAAGTTTTACATTTTTCAGAAAAGCTTATGTTAAGGAGAGGACCTTTAGTAAAAAAATTATAATTCTTGATTGTGATAGAGAAATTCTATATTCAAAAATAAACAAGAGAGTAGAAATGATGATCAACGATGGTTTAGAAAATGAGGTATTCTATTTAAAAAAATTTAAAAATTTAAATACTCTAAATACTGTTGGTTATAAGGAATTTATTAACTATTTTGAAAATAAAATATCTTATAAAGAGGCAGTGGAAAAAATTAAACAGAATACTAGAAACTATGCAAAAAGACAAATAACATGGAACAATAAATATTCTGATGCTAAAAAAATAGATATGAATGAAAATATAATAACAAACATTGATAAAATTTTACAATAATGAAAAAATTAATTATTACAATATTTATAATGATAAATAGTACATCTCTATTTTCACAAATAGATTACAAAAATCAATCATTTGATATGGGTATTGAAAGCATTAACAACTTCAGAGACTTTCTAATGATTAAAAATGATGCTAATTATAAAATGGAGATGGAGCCATTGATTAAATGGGGAATAGATAATTTTAAAAAATATGGCTTTAAGGTAGAAAGACTTAAAACTCCTGAATTACCTCTTTTATTGGCCTCCAGAATTATTTCTGATAAAGCTAAAACTATTTTAATATACCTTCAATTTGATGGTCAACCTGTTGATAATTCAAAATGGGATCAAGAAGATCCATATAAAGCTGTACTTAAAGAAAAAATTAATGATAAATATGAAATAATCGATTGGGCCTCATTAAAGGGTATTACCATGAAAGATATTATAGAAAAGGACTTAAGAATTTTCGCAAGATCATCATCTGACGCAAAAGGTCCTGTAATGATGATTTTAAATGCTCTTGAAATTATGAAGAGAAACGATATTAATTTAAAGTATAATGTTAAAGTTATTATGGATTTTGAGGAAGAGATCAGTTCACCAAATCTTGCAGCTGCAGTCAAAAAATATTCTTCAAAATTAAAAAGTGATGCATTATTCATATTTGATGGCCCGAAACATCCATCTAATTTACCTACATTAACTTTTGGTGCAAGAGGAATATCTGATATTACTTTAATAACTTATGGACCAATTGTTCCTCAACATAGTGGTCACTTTGGCAACTATGCTCCTAACCCTGTCTTTAGAATGTCTGAAATTCTCTCATCAATGAAAGATAAAGATGGAAGAGTTTCAATAGAAGGTTTTTATGATGGAATAACACTTGATGATAAAACTCAAGCAATATTAGCGGGTGTTCCAGATGATGAAAAAAAAATGATGGAAGATATGCAGTTTAATACTTTTGATAATGTTGGCACAAATTATCAAGAATCAATTCAGTATCCATCCCTAAATGTAAGGGGTATTGAATCTGGATGGGTCAGAGAAGAAGTAAGGACAATAGTTCCATCTGAGTGTATTGCAGAGATTGATGTAAGACTTGTATTGGAGTCTGATCCTGAAAGACTTCATGATCTAATTAAAGAGCACATTGAGGAGTTGGGATATGTAGTAATGAACAGAAGACCTACTAAGGAAGAAAGATTAAAATTTAATAAAATAGTGACATTTATATCAACTTTTGATTATGATGCATTCAGAACAGACATAGATTCTGACATAGGTAAATGGCTGGTAAAATCATTAAAGAATACATTTAATAAAGAGCCAGTTAAAAAGAGGACTAGTGGTGGATCAGTACCAATTTCACCATTTGTAAATACTTTAGGTATTCCAGCTGTAACGGTTCCAACAGTAAATCAAGATAATAATCAGCACAGTCCAAATGAAAATATTAAAATTGAAAATTATATTACTGGAATTGAAACTTACTTAGGTATTTTAACTGACAGTTTTTAGAATATAATAAAGGAAAATGCTGAATCAATATTTATAAAATAAAACAAGAATTATGAAAATATTTAAACCTACAGCACTATTATTAATCACATCTATTTCTCTTTTTGGTCAAAGAGAATATAAAAATGAAATTTTTCAACAAGGTCTAAATAATATTGATGAATTTATTGAATTTCTATCTTATCCTAATGATGCAAACTTTGAATCTGATATATATAAATTAATAGAATGGACTGAAAATAAGTTTAAATCACTTGATTTTCAAGTTGACAAGCTAGATACTGAAACTATTCCGCTTTTATTAGCATCAAAACATATTAGTGATGATTATAAAACTATCCTAATTTACATGCACCTAGATGGACAACCTGTAGATTCAAGTAAATGGAACCAGGAAAATCCATTTAAACCAGTATATAAATTAAAAGAAGATGGAGAGTTTATCGACTATGACTCCTCTAAAATTGAAGATTTAGATTATAATACAATTGAAGATAAGGACATTAGGATATTTGCCAGGGCTTCTTCTGATGCTAAGGGACCTGTTATGATGTTAATCCAAGCAATAAAATTTATGAATTTAAATAATATTGATCGAAAGTTAAATTTAAAGCTTGTTATGGATTTTGAAGAAGAAAAAGGTTCACCAAGTTTACCTGATGCTGTAAAAAAACATAGTTCTATTCTTAAAAGTGATGCACTATTAATTTTTGATGGACCACGGCATGAATCAGACCTACCTACTTTAAATTTTGGAAATAGAGGAATTTCATCTATTACGCTCAAAACATACGGGCCTATTGTATCTCAACACAGTGGTCATTTTGGAAATTATGCTCCAAACCCAGTCTTTAGGATGTCTAACATACTATCTTCAATGAAAGATGAAAATGGAATTGTAAAGATAAACGGTTACTATGATGGAATTACAATATCAGATCAAGTAAAAAAATATTTAGATAATGTCCCTGACGATGAAGAAAGCATGCTTGATAAAATGCAGTTTAAAAAACCCGAGTCAGTTGGGGAGTCATACCAAGAGGCAATCCAGTTTCCATCACTAAATGTTAGAGGTATTAGAGCTGGATGGGTGGAAGATGAAGTAAGGACAATTGTTCCTGCTGAATGTATAGCTGAGATTGATGTTAGACTTGTTATAGAATCAGATGGATATAGGCTTCATAACTTAATCAAGCAACACATTGAAAGTTTAGGTTATATTGTTCTTGACCATGAGC
>CAJPUS010000031.1 GCA_905380995.1 uncultured Flavobacteriaceae bacterium | reverse complement strand
CATTATTAAGTGTTTCTTGATCACTAATCTCAATTAATTTTTTAAAATTATTAATATTTGAGATGTATTCATCAAGAGACTCAATAATATTTTTTTTATTCTCAACAAAGATCGAAGACCACATTTCAGGTGAACTTTTTGCTAATCTTACTGTCGACTCAAATCCACTACCAGCCATATTATAAATTGCTTGTTCATCATCTTCTTTATCCATTACTGTTTTACCTAACATGAAAGATGAAATATGGGATAAATGAGATACGTATGCTATATGTCTATCATGTTCTTTTGGATCCATTGTTTTAATAATCATACCTATTGATTCAATGATTTTTTTTGCATTTAACAATAAATTACTATCTGTTTTTTCTGTATCACAAAGAATCATAACTTTATTATTAAATAAATCCTTAGTAGCTGAACCAGGTCCTGAAAACTCTGTTCCAGCAATTGGATGGGCTGCAAGGTAATTCTTTCTTTTTTTATGATTCTCAACTGAATTACATATTTGGAATTTTGTTGAACCAAGGTCAATTATAAGAGTTCTATCTAAGATTTTATCTAAGTAATTTTGAAGTTGATTCTTAATAGATTCAACAGGTATAGCAAGAAATACATAGTCTAATTCATTTAATAAATCTTCATCATATTTTTCATCAATAATTTTATTTTTAATCGAGAAACTAATTGAGTCATGATCAATATCATATCCATATATGGTAAGATTATCAAATAAATCTTTCAATTTCAGTGCTATCGAACCTCCTATTAATCCTAATCCAACTATACCAACTTTCATAATTTTTGATCTTTATATTCTCCCAGTATTTTAAATTCCTGAGCCATGAGCTCAATAATTTTAATTGCTTTTTGATAATTTTTAATAGAATCAAAAGTAACATCAACAAAGAACGAGTACTTACCAGGTGTCTTTATTACTGGTAGAGATTGAATTTTTGTAAGATTTAAGTTACAGTCACTCATCATATTCAATATAGATGCTAAACTCCCTCTTTTGTGATCAAGTATAAATTTAAGGGCAGCTTTGTTGAAGTTTGATTTATTTTGCTTATTTTTTTCAACTATTACAAATCTCGTAATATTATTTTCAATTGTTTGTATTGAAGAATTTAAAATCTCTAAACCATATATTTCTGCAGCTTCTTTGCTTGCTATTGCCCCAACTCGATTAGTTTTATTTTCATTGATTTTTTTTGCAAATAAAGCTGTATCCTCACTCTCAATTAGCTTTATCTGCGGATATTTTTTAAAAAATTTTGTACACTGAAGTAATGCCATTGGATGAGAATGTACTTCCTCTATATCTTCAATAAATTGACCAGGAAGGCACATTAAATTATGATCAATACTAAGACTGTATTCTCCAGTGATTGACAAATTATATTCATCTATTAGAGCATAATTTGGAAGTATTGATCCAGCAATAGAATTCTCAATAGCCATAACTCCATATTCAGAATCCTTATCAATAATTGACTTTACAAGCATGTCAAAAGTTGAACATTCATTTAGTTCGAATGAACTAAAATAGTTAGCAGCCACCAGATGGTGAAATGATCCTTTAATTCCTTGAATAGACACTTTCATACAAAAAAAAAGTCCTGATTTGACAGGACTAAAATATTTTAATTTTAATTATATAGTTATCCTGCCCTCTGGTCTAAGAAGTAGAAATAAAAGTTATAGTAAAAATTAAAAATATTCATAATAATTTACAAAAGTATAATAGGTATCAATAAAAACAAACTTTTTAGCCTATTTTTTTATTAAAGAACCATTGAGATAAATTGAATGCTCAATTAAAGTTGACTTCTCAAGGTTCTTTGAAACTGAACAATATTTATCAAAACTTAACGCTGCAGCACGGATAATTTTTTCACTTGGAATATTACCCTCAATATATAATTTGACATGGATTCTTTTCCATGGTTTCCCAGGTTTGGACTCTCTTTCCCCTTCAACCTCCATTTTATATGAATCTGGGTCAAGCTTTTGTTTTTCTAGTATTGATATAACATCGATACTACTACAACCAGCCACTCCCATTAATAAAAGCTCCATAGGACTAGCACCTTGAACATTATAATCTGAAGAATATTTGCGATCAAGTAAAATCTTATATCCATTTTCATTTGAAAGCTCAAATAAGTACTTATCATTAATTCTGTCTAAATAGATTGCCATTATGTTAAAATTTTAGTAAAGATATCTGAAATTTGTTTTGTTTCAATTAAAAATGCGTCATGACCATGAATTGACTCTATGACATGATTTTTAATTTTAACTTTTTGTTTTTTAAGCCTTAAAGTGGTCATTTTATCTTCATTAGGTAAGAAAAAAATATCTGAGTCAACTGATATTATATGAATCTCTGATTTTGATGGCATAATTTTTGACTCTAGGCTTGAATCGTCTCTTGTGATATCAGCAGATCTTAAAAGCTTATTTAAAAATTTATATGAGTTAAGGCTAAACCTTTGATTAAGTTTTATTCCATGGTGATCAAGCCATGATTCAACATTATACATTCCTTTTTCAATATTCTTAGATCTTGAGAATCTTTGATTAAGAGACTCAGGTGTTCTGTAGAATGTCATTGCATGAATTCTAGCATCTCCAATAGGATCTTTTGAGTTCTCTAAAATTCTATCTTGCAGGAAAGTATTAGCTAATAACCAATCATTTGCTTTCCAATCTGAGGCAACAGGAATAATCTTGTCTGCAATATCATTTTTTATTGCAGCCATCTCCCATGTTAAGCATCCTCCAATAGATCCACCAATTATAGCATATAGTTTAAAAATTTTTAATTTATTTAACACCTTAATAAATAAATGTGCTATATCTCCTAGGTTTAATTTTTCACTGTAAATAAAGTTATCATCATTAAATCCATTTCCTGGAATATTTATAGATAGAACAGTATATTTATTTAAATCAATGGCTTTATCAAAATCTACAATTTCATTCCACCATCCATTTTTTCCAGAAACAATAGAATTACCAGTTAACGCATGATTAATTAGTATTATTGGAGCGGTACCTAATTTCTTTCCAAAAAACTGATAGGTTAGTTGAAAACTTTGATATTTATTACCCAATGAGGATTCAAAGTCTTCAATTACTATCTTATTTATTTCAAATTTCAATATTTACAAAGATTTTATTGCATTTTTCAAATCCTCAATCAAGTCATCTGGATCTTCAAGACCAATACTCAATCGAACTAAGTCAGAAGTTACACCTGTTGACTTTTGTTGCTCCTGATTTAATTGTTGGTGAGTAGTACTTGAGGGGTGAATAATTAAAGATTTAGAATCACCAAAATTTGCCAACAGCGAAAATATTTTAGTGCTATCAGTTAATTTTTTTGCAGAATCAAATCCACCTTTTAAACCAAATGTTACAATACCACTTTGACCATTTTTAAGATATTTTTGTGATAAACTATAATATTTAGAGGACTTAAGTCCAGGGTAATTTACCCAAGCAACTTGGCTTTGCTTCTCTAACCATTCTGCAACCTTAAATGCATTTTCAGAATGTTTTTTAATTCTTACAGATAATGTTTCAAGACCTTGAATTGTCTGAAAACAATTAAATGGACTTGGTGCACTTCCCAAATCTCTTAATCCCTCAACTCTTACTTTTGCTATAAATGCTGCAGGACCTAAAGCATCGTGATATACTAATCCGTGATATCCCGGAGATGGTTCAGTAAATTCATCAAATAAACCGTTACTCCAATCAAAATTACCCCCGTCAATTATTGCACCTCCTATTGATGTTCCATTTCCTGTAATATACTTTGTAGTGGATTGAATAACAATATTGGCACCATAACTAATAGGTTTCATTAAATATGGAGTTGCAACTGTATTATCGACAATTAGTGGAAGCCTTGCTTTATTTGCAATTTTTGAAATTGCTTCAATATCAAGAACATCTAACTTTGGATTTCCCATACTCTCGATGTAAATAGCTCGAGTGTCTTTGTTGATTGCTCGGGAAAAATTATCAACTTCATCTGGATCGACAAAAGTTGTTGTGATTCCATACCTTGGTAGCGTTACATTTAATAAATTATATGTGCCACCATAAAGACTATTTGAGGAAACAATATGATCCCCCGTCTTCAGAAGTGTTAATAATGTTGTTGCTAAAGCTGCAGAACCAGATGAAGTAGCAACTGCAGCTATTCCTCCCTCCAATGATGCTAATCTTTGTTCAAGCACATCCGCTGTAGGATTATTAAGTCTTGTATAAATATAACCAGGTTCAGCAAGTGAAAATAATTTTGCTGCATGGTCAGTGTCATCAAACACATATGAAGTTGTTTGATATATTGGAACAGCTCTAGTTCCCTCAGTTTTTGTAGTGTTATGTCCAGCATGTAATGCTAGGGTTTGATCATTTTGATTCATAATTTAAGTGTTTTAATTAATAGATTTACATACTCTAATTTTTCCCAAGGGAAAAGCTCAACCTCAATTTTTTTAACTCCCGAGTATTTGGAATTAAATGTCTTAGTTTTTTTTTCAGATTTTCTACCCATGTGACCATATGAAGCAGTCTCAATATAAATAGGGTCTCTAAGATTGAATCTTGACTCAATCGAATGGGGTTTTAAATCAAAAATTTCATTTACTATTTCAGATAGTTTTGTATCTGAAATTTTAAGTTTAGACTTGCCACAAGTATTTATATTAAGTGAGACTGGCTCTGCTATTCCAATAGCATACCCTAATTGAATTAATATTTCGTCGGATACTCCGGCCTTGACTAAATTTTTGGATATATGTCTAACAGCATAAGCAGCACTTCTATCAACTTTACTAGGATCTTTTCCACTGAAAGCACCTCCACCATGAGCACCTCTTCCGCCATAAGTATCTATAATAATTTTACGACCTGTTAAGCCAGTATCCCCATGGGGTCCTCCAGTAACAAACTTTCCAGTTGGATTTATGTAATATTTAATATTATGATTAAATAATTTTTGAATTTCAGGAGTATATGAATCTTTTACAATTGGTATTAAAATTTCAATTATATCCTTTCGTATTTTGTTTAACATTTTCACATCGTCATTATCAAATTCATCATGTTGAGTTGAAACAATAATTGTATCAATCCTCAATGGAATATCATTATTGTCATATTCTATTGTTACTTGTGATTTTGAGTCTGGTCTTAAATATGAAATTTCATTTGATTTTCTCAGCTTTGAAAGTTCAAACAAAAGTCTATTTGCAATATCTAGGGTTAAAGGAATTGAATCGTCAGTTTCATTACATGCATAACCAAACATTATACCTTGATCACCAGCTCCTTGTTCCTGTTTTAAATCCCTATCTACCCCTCTAAGGATATCTTCAGATTGCTCATGTATTAGAGACATTACTGCACATGATTCTCCAGAAAATTTATACTTGTCATTATTATATCCAATATCTTTTATAATGTTCCTTGCAATATCTTGAACATCAATATATGTATTGCTAGTTACTTCACCTGAAAGTATAACTTGACCCGTTGTTACAAGAGTTTCACAAGCAACTTTACTTTTAGGATCAAAAGCCAAAAAGTTATCAAGTATTCCATCACTTATTTGATCTGAAACCTTATCAGGGTGTCCTTCACTTACAGATTCAGAAGTAAATAAATACGACATAAAAATAAATTTGTGAGGATAAAAGTGAGTGATTGCTAGTAAAAGAATTACTGCTTTAGCAATTTTTTTAAGAGGTTGCAATCAGTCAAATCCTTCCTCTGTTCTCAACAAAAGTATAAAAAAAAATTTATTTCAAATTATTCTACTTTTTTCTTTAAAAAAAACCTGTTATTTTGCTTAAATTATGAGAATAGCAATTGCTGGAAATATTGGTGCAGGAAAAACAAGTCTAACTAAACAACTTTCTTTAAGTTTAAAATTCAAACCATATTATGAGGATGTTATTGCAAATCCATACTTGGATGACTTTTATAATCACATGGAAAGGTGGTCATTTAACCTTCAAATATATTTTTTAAATAGTAGATTTAAACAATTAGTTGCAATTGATAATAGTAAAGAAAATGTGATACAAGATAGAACTATATATGAAGATGCATTTATTTTTGCACCTAATTTAAATTCAATGGGTTTAATGCCTCAAAGAGACTATGAAAATTATTTATCTCTTTTTGATACTATGCTCAATTTAGTTGAACCTCCAGACTTATTAGTCTATCTTCAAAGTAGTATTCCTAATCTCGTTAACAAAATTCATAAAAGAGGCAGAGATTATGAAAAGACAATTAGTATAGATTACTTAAGTAGACTAAACGAAAGATACGAAGCTTGGACTACAAATTATAATAGTGGAAAACTTCTTAAAATTAATGTTGATGATTTAGATTTTGTTGAAAATAAATCTGACTATGAAACAATTCTTGAGCTTATAAAAAAAGAACTTTAGTTGTATCTTTCTCTATTTTTTTGCTTCACGTTTTTATCATTGTATTATATTTGAAAAAAAATTAAAAATGGATTACATAAATCTTATTCCCCTTGCAGGTATTATAGCCCTAGTCTTTGTTTTTATAAAGAATTCATCAGTTTCTAAGAAAGAAATTGGAAATGCAAAAATGGCAAAAATTGCGAAAAATATTGCAGATGGTTCAATGGCATTTTTGAAAGCTGAATATAAGATATTATCAGTTTTTGTTATAATTACTGCAGTTCTACTAGCATTCAAAGGAATTAATGAAGGAAGTAGTTGGTTGGTTGCTGTATCATTTGTTGTTGGTGCACTATGTTCTGGCCTTGCAGGCTTTATTGGAATGCAAGTTGCAACTAAGGCTAACGTAAGAACAACAAATGCGGCACAGGCATCTCTTGGTAAAGCATTAGAAATTGCATTTTCAGGTGGATCTGTTATGGGTATGGGTGTAGTTGGACTTGGTGTTTTAGGTGTTGGATCACTATTTATTATTTACAGACCTATGTTTACAGACATAAATACTGTCATACAAGTTTTATCGGGATTTTCATTAGGTGCATCATCCATTGCTTTATTTGCAAGAGTTGGTGGAGGAATTTACACTAAGGCTGCAGATGTTGGTGCTGACTTAGTAGGAAAAGTTGAAGCTGGAATTCCAGAGGATCATCCGTTAAATCCTGCAACAATTGCAGACAATGTTGGAGACAACGTTGGAGATGTTGCTGGAATGGGAGCAGATTTATTCGAATCATTTGTTGGATCAATAATTGGAGCAATGGTTCTTGGCGCAGCTTTTGTTAGTTTAAATGAGTTTTCAGGAATCGAGATTAATGCTGTGTTACTTCCGTTATTTATTGCTGCATCTGGAATTATAATGTCTATAATTGGAACATTTTTTGTAAAAGTTAAGGAAGGTGGAGATCCTCATAAAGCTTTAAATGCTGGTGAATTTATATCAGCAGGATTAATGATCGCAGTAACTTGGTTTTTAATACAATATCTACTGCCGGAGTCATGGATTTTTAATGAGAAGAAATATACTTCAATCGGAGTTTTCATTGCCACAATCAGTTGTCTGCTAGCAGGTCTTTTGGTCGGTAAAGTTACAGAATATTATACTGCAACTGGAAAGAAGCCAGTTCTTTCAATTGGTGAAC
>CAJPUS010000030.1 GCA_905380995.1 uncultured Flavobacteriaceae bacterium | reverse complement strand
AATAGAATTATTGACATCCCTCTAAAAAGTTTATGAGGCACTAACTTTATAGACATCATCAATAAAAGACCAAATAATATAACAATAAAATGTTTTATTAAATAAAAAATTGGAGAGGATCCATCGATAACATATGAAAGATATGAGCTAGACGAAAAAACTGTGAAAAAGGAGAATATGGATAGCAATAGAATTATTACTATCAAAACTTTATCCCCAAATATTAGACCCTTAATACTCATCTATAAGTTTCTTACTGCATCTTTAAATTGATCACCTCTATCCTCATAATTTTCAAACAAATCATAACTTGCACAAGCAGGAGACAGAAGGACATTGTCCTTTTTAACTGCAATTTTATTAGCAACTTTTACCGCCTCATTAATTGATTCAGTTTCAACTATAATTTCAATTACTGGCTTAAAAGTTTCTATAATTTTAGTATTATCAATTCCAAGACAGATAATTGCTTTTACCTTCTCCCTTACAATTGGTAGTAATTCTGAATAATTATTTCCTTTGTCAACTCCACCTGCAATCCAAATTGTAGGTGATTGCATTGAATCTAATGCATAATATGCTGCATTAACATTTGTAGCTTTGGAATCGTTTATATAATCCACTCCTTGTATTTTCAAAAATTTCTCAAGACGATGAGGTAGACCAGTAAAAGTCAAGAAGCTCTCTCTTATTATATCGTTTTCTATTTTAAGTAAATCAGAAACTGTAATTGCAGCCATTGCATTTAGAAGGTTATGCCTTCCTTTAAGCGCAAATTTGTCGATATTTATCATAATAGTTTTTTTTTTGTTGGAAAGAATATTATTATCTATTGTTATTTGATTTTGTTTGTTTGTATTTATTCCTATTGGAATTTTATTCACTTCTAATTTGTTCCTTCTTATTGCTTCTAATAAAATTTTGTCATCTGAGTTATAAATTAAATAGTCAGAAGATTTTTGGTTTTTTGCAATTTTCATTTTTGCATCAACATACTTATTAAAGTCATTTTCATACCTATCTAAGTGATCTTCAATAATATTTGTAATAACCGAAATATTGGGTCTAAACTTTTTAATGTCATCAAGCTGAAAACTGCTTATTTCAAGTACATAGATATCTTTATCACCAGATAAAAGCATTTTAGAAAAGCTATCACCAACATTACCTGCCAAACCTACATTTAGCCCTGCTCTTTTTAGTATGTGATAGATAAGATTTGTGGTAGTTGTTTTTCCATTAGTTCCGGTTATACAAATTTTAAATGAATTTGAATAATTACTTGCAAATTCAATTTCAGATATTATTGGTATACCAGATGACTTAATTTTTAAAATTATTTCAGATGTATTGGATATACCTGGACTTTTAATAACAAAATCTGATAACTTAATTTTATCAAAAGAGTGATTTTCTTCTTCAAACATTATTGAATTCTTAATCATTTCTAATTTTCTATTCTCATTTATTTTATTTGAATCCGACACAAATACATTTAAACCTTTATTACGAGCTAGCATAGCAGCTCCAAATCCACTTTCACCTGCACCAAGTATTGATATACTTTTCATCTATCTAATTTTTAGTGTTAATATTGTTATAACGGCTAAAAAAATTCCTATAATCCACAGTCTTGAAACTATTTTACTTTCATGATAACCAGCTTTTTGAAAATGATGATGAATGGGAGACATTAAGAAAACACGTTTTCCAACTCCTGTCTTTTTTTTAGTTAATTTGAAATAACCAACTTGAACAATTACAGACAGAGCCTCTAATAAAAATACTCCACATAGAATTGGAATTAATAATTCTTTTCTAATAAGTATTGAAATTACTGCAATTAATCCACCAACAGTTAAACTTCCTGTATCTCCCATAAATACCGATGCAGGATATGTATTATACCAAAGAAAACCCACTAATGAACCTAATAATGCTGCAATGAAAATTGTTATTTCGCCAATTCTTGGGATATACATTATATTCAAATAATCAGAAAAGATGATATTTCCTGATGTCCACGCAAAGACACCAAGAGTAAAGACAATTATAGCAGAGAGTCCTGCAGAAAGTCCATCTAAACCATCTGTTAGATTATTAGAATTTGAAACTGCAGCTATAATAAAAATTATAATTGGGATTATTATAAGCCACAAGTAATCCGATCCATTGCCAAAAAAAGCTTTAGATACTTCTTTGTAGTCTAACTCATTATTTTTAAAAAATGGTATTGTTGTCTTATAAGATTTAACCTCCTCAATTTTAGAAAATTCTATTTTATCAGAATTTGAATTTTTGTCAAATTCAACTATTGTTATATTGTTATTAGTTAATAAAACCATTCCAACAAAAATTCCTAAAAGTGACTGGCCTGCAATTTTAAATTTTCCATGAAGTCCTTTTTTATCTTTTTTAAATACTTTGATATAATCATCAATTAATCCAATTAATCCAAGAATCATTGTTGAAATAATTAAAATTTGGATATAAATATTTTTAAGATTTGACATTAAAATTACAGGTAGTAAAGTGCCAATTATGATAATTATCCCCCCCATCGTTGGTGTCCCTTTTTTCTTGTCCTCTCCATCTAATCCAAGATTTCTTATATTTTCACCAACTTGTTTAATTTTTAAAAAGTTGATTATTTTTTTTCCGAAAACTATTGATATTGATAGAGACATTATAACAGTAACTGCAGCTCTAAACGACAAATAACCAAACAGACTAGCTCCTGAAAGATTAAATTGACTTTCTAATATTTCAAATAGATAGTATAACATGTTTATTTATTAAAAATTTCTTTAGCTAATTTGAAATCATCAAAATAGATTTTTTCATTATTATTTAACTCTTGATAATCTTCATGACCTTTACCTGCTATTAAAACAATATCTCCTTTTACACTATTTTCTTTAGCTTGTTTTATTGCTTTTTTTCTCTCAACTTCAATCAAAACTTTATCATTGTTAAAATTTGAAACCCCTTGAATCATGTCATTAATAATTGATTTTGGATCTTCAGATCTTGGATTATCTGATGTAAAAATTACTCTTGAGCTAAGATCAGATGATATCTTCCCTATTATCGGTCTTTTATCTTTATCTCTATCACCTCCACAACCAATTACAGTAATTAAATTTTGATTTGATTTTTTTATATTATTTATAGTTGATATTACATTTTTAATTGCATCAGGAGTATGAGCATAATCAATTATAACTCTTACTTTATTTTTTGAAAGAAAAGACTGTAGCCTACCAACTACACTTTCTAGATTACTTATTCCAGTTAACAAATTAATTTTATCAAGATTATATAGTCTTCCAACAGAATAAATAGCAAGAATATTTGAGGCATTAAATTTGCCAATTAGTTTTGTCCATATCTCGCTATTATCGATGCTTAACAGCATCCCATCTAGTTGTTGCTCAATAATTCTACAAGAAAAATTTGAATTTGATTTTAATGAATAAGTATACGTGTCAGCTTTAGTATTTTGAACCATATATTCAGCATTTCTATCATCTTTATTAATTAGTGCAAATGAATTTTTACTAAGAGAATCAAAGACTATTTTTTTTGTATCTCTATAGTCTTTAAATGATTTATGGTAGTCAATATGATCATGTGTAATATTAGTAAAAACCATACCTTTAAACTTTAACCCCAGAACTCTTTTCTGAAATATTCCATGAGATGAAACTTCAATAAAACAAACCTTAATTTTTCTTTTTATCATTTCAGATAAATGAAAATTTATTGTTACAGGATCAGGAGTAGTATTTTTTGAATCTTCCATATACTTTCCATACCTAATATTAATTGTTGATATTAAGCCAGTTTTAAGTTGTAATTCATTAAATAAATTACTTAGCAATGTAGAAATTGTAGTTTTTCCATTCGTCCCTGTTACACCTATTAAATCAATTTTTGAGGATGGGTTATCAAAGAAGTTTGAAGAAATAATAGAAAGTGCAGCTTTAGAACATTTAACAGATATAAAAACAATATTACTTTCTTTAAAATTAGCAGGTAACTTCTCACATATAACTACTGAGGCTCCATTTTTAACAGATTGGCTAATATAATCATGTCCATCATAATTATGTCCTGATATTGCAACAAATAGAGTATTATTTTCAACCTCTCTAGAATCAAAAGTAATTTTAGAAACATTTATTTCAGTATCACCATACACTGAATCAATATTTACTTTAAATAATATTTCTTTTAATTTTTTCAAAACAATATATCTGTATCTTTTTTACTTATCCGAATTTCATTTGGAATGCCTGCTATAATTTTTTTGGCTACATTTTTAAAAACAGGAGCAGCTACTGAGTTACCATAATATCCCTTTGATTTTATGGGTTTATTGACTACTACAATTGCTGAATATTTTGGTTTATCAAATGGAAAATATCCTACAAAACTCGAAACGTATTGAGTCTCCTTTGAAGTATAGTCAATTTGACTTGTTCCTGTTTTCCCAGCAATTTTAATATTTTCATCATATATATTATTTGCAGTTCCCCAAGGTTTTTCAACTACATTCCTTAACATCATTTTGACTGAACTCAATGTCTCCTCTGAACAAATTGATGACATTATTACCTCTCTATCAATTCTGTAAACAGGTTTTTCTCCTAATGCTCCAATACTACTTATAAAACTAGGTTTAACCATTTCACCATTATTAGCTACAGCATTATAAAAAGTCAGTATTTGTAAGGGTGTCATCATTACTCCGTAACCAAAAGCCATCCATGGTAATGAGATTCCATTCCAATTATCATCTTGTGGATGAGGAATCATAGGTTCCCCCTCCCCTTTTATATCAATATTAATTTTTTGATTAATTTTCATATTAATTAATCTATTGACAAGTCTTTCAGGATTATCCTTATAATTATCATATATGAATTTAACCATACCTGTATTTGAGGAAACCTCAAATGCCCTAGATATTGGTATTTTTCCGTACCCTCTTCTATTCGAGTCTTTTACTTCGTATTTATTATAAAATTTTAGTACACCATTACCAGTATCAACTGAATCACTTGGACTTACAACACCATCCTCTAAAGCTGCAATTAATGTCATTAGCTTAAATGTTGATCCAGGCTCTTGAGTCTCCCAAATACCATAATTAATTTTTTCATAATATTTTCCTTCCTCCGTCCTTCCTAAGTTTGATATGCCTTTAATCTTCCCAGATTTAGTTTCCATAATAATCATAGTTCCATGATCAGCTTCAAATCTTTCTAATTGTGATAACAATTCATGATGAACAATATCTTGAATTTGAGTATCTATTGTTGTATGTACATCGTATCCTTGAATTGGCTCTCTTTCATAATTTGGGGTCATTGGTTTCCACTGTCCATCTGCTATTTTTTGCATAAGCCTTAAACCGCTTTTACCAGATAAATATTCTGTATATGCTCCCTCTAAACCTACTCTTAAATATTTTCCCTCTTTATCAACTTTTTCGTATCCAATGGTCCTCTCTGCAATCTTACCAAGATGACTCTGCCTTGTATGATTCTCTTTTATAATCAACCCTCCTTTGTAAAGGCCTTTATTAAAAATTGGGAAAGATTTGATTTTTTCTACATCTGATATAGACAGATTTTTAGCAATTAACAGATATCTGTTGTTATTATTTCTTGCATCATTAAGATATTTTTTATAATAATTTTGATCATTTTCAAAAAAATCAGATAATCTCTCAACAAGAGGAATAATATTTTTTTCATAAACTAATTTTGAGGGTATCTTTGAGTCCCATCTCAATTCATATTTTACAACGGTAGATACTAAAAGATCACCATTATCAGAGTAAATATTTCCTCTTGGTGAATCAACTTCAATTTTTTTTACTGCTTCAATTGAGTTTCTGATGTTCTGATCAATTTCAAAGTTTTGCAAATAGAATATTTTGCCAATTAAAAAAAATGAAAACAATAAAAATAAAAAGAACATTATGTTCATTCTATTTACAATTTTATTGCTTGACTTTTTCATATTAGTCTGTAATTATTATTTTTATTGGTGGATAGTTTGAGGTTTTAAAACCGTTATCTTTCAATTTTGATGTCACTTTAGATTCCATTTTTATGTTCATTAAATCAACTTTAGTTGATACTGAAATACTATTTAAAGCATTAACCTCTTTATTAAGTTTTGTTATTAAAAATATTTTCTGGTCTGCACTATGGCTACTGTAAATAGATGTCATAAGCAAGAATGATATAAATAATAACATTCTCCAGTTTCTTGATGAATCCTTTCCAGCTAAAAAATCAATATTTAAAAAAGACAAAAGATTTTTCATATTTTTTCAGCTATTCTAAGTTTTGCACTTCTTGATCTATTATTTATTTTAATTTCTTGATTTGAGGGTGTAATCATTTTACCAACTTTTTTGAAAATAATATTTTTGTTTCCAAATATATCTGAGGAAACCTCATCATTAAAGCCCCCATTCTGAATAAATTTTTTTACAATTCTGTCCTCTAGTGAATGATAAGATATGCAAACTAACCTGCCTCCTTTTTTAATATATTTTGAAGACTGACTTAATAAAGTTCTTATAACATCCAGCTCATCATTTACCTCAATTCTTATGGACTGAAAAACTTTAGCCAAAAATTTATTTTCATTTTTTAATTTTACTAACGGAGCTAATATTTTTTTGAGATCATCTGTTGTCTCAATAGATTTTTTTACTCTTGCAGAAATTATTTTATCAGAAACCATTTTATAGTTCTTTAGTTCACCATAATTTTTAAAAATATATTCTAGTTGATCTTTATCATAATCATTAACGATCATTTTAGCATCAATTTTTTGAGATCTGTTCATTCTCATATCAAGTTCACAGTTAAATCTTGTTGAAAACCCCCTTTGATTGTCATCTATTTGATGTGATGATATTCCAAAATCTGCTAATAGTCCATCAATTTGATCTATTTTATAGTAGTTTAAGAAGTTATTTAAATACTTAAAATTTGATTTAACTAGATTTAGTCTATTGTCATTTGATTTGTTCTCAATAGCATCTTGATCTTGATCAAAGGCTATTAATTTTCCATTTGAGTTAAGATTTTTTAATATCTCTGATGAATGGCCGCCTCCTCCATAAGTTACATCAACATAAACTCCATTTGGATTAATATTTAAACCTGATATTGATTCAAAAAGTAATACTGGATTATGAAACATCATTATCTTTTTTATCACCCATAACATCTTCTGCAAGATTACCAAAGTCAAATTTTGCATCATCTATTGCATTTTCGTATAGCTTTTTATCCCATATTTCTAATATATTGACTGCAGACGAGACGACTATATCTTTTGAAATTTTAGCATGATTTATAAGATCTCTTGGAATTAAAATTCTTCCTGAAATGTCAATATCAATTTGTTTAACTCCAGCTGTAAACCTTCTTATAAAATCAATATTCTTTTGGTTGAACCTATTTAACTTATTAATTTTAAGCATTAATTCGTCCCATTCTTTTAATGGATATAATTCTAAACAAGCATTAAAAACAGCTCTTTTAATAACAAACCCATCTTTTAACTTATCAGATAATTGCTTTTTTAAAGAAACTGGAAGCATTATTCTACCTTTTTCATCTGCTTTACATTCATATGTTCCTATAAAGTGTTCCATTAAAATAGTTGCTTAACTCAAATATAAAATATATTTACCACTTTTTACCACTTTTTACCACTTTGTTAATAAATAATTTTTTTTGGTTTTATTAAGTTGATTAACAGCAAATTAAGATGTAAAAAAAATAGGTTATTCTTTATGCATATATTTGTGTTTAACATAAGAATTATGGAAGAAGGTTTAATTAAAGAACAAGGCTTCTCATATGTAGAAAAAGGCGAAGGAAGACCCATAATTATTCTTCACGGTCTTATGGGTGGTCTAAGCAATTTTGAAGGAGTTTATAAATACTTTTCTTCGAAAGAATATAAAGTTATTATACCCGAACTTCCTGTTGATTCTACTCCTGTTATACAGACAAACGTTGCAACATTTTCTAAATTTATTTTTGATTTTATAAAGTTTAAAAAACTTAAAAATTTTATTTTGTTAGGTAATTCTCTAGGCGGTCATGTTGGTCTTTTATTTACTAGAGACTATCCTGAAATTGTTAGTGGTCTTATAATTACAGGCAGTTCAGGGCTTTATGAAAAGTCAATGATTGGCGATGGATATCCTAAAAGAGGTAATTATGAATATATTAAAAACAAAACTGAAGAGGTTTTTTATGATCCAAAAATTGCAACTAAAGAAATAGTTGACGAAGTCTTTGAGAGCGTAAATGATAGAGAAAAATTAATACGAACTCTATCTTTAGCTAAAAGTGCAATTAGACACAATATGGCAGATGATCTTCCAAAAATGTCAACTAAAACATTAATTGTGTGGGGAAAACAAGACACTGTAACACCACCAAGCGTAGCAAAAGATTTTAATAATCTACTTCCTAACTCGGATTTAATCTGGATAGACAAATGTGGTCATGCACCAATGATGGAACACCCTGATGAATTTAATAAACTTATGAAAAATTGGCTTTTTGACAATAACTTATAATTAATTTGATTATGAAAATAATTAATTCGGTTTTTGAAAAAAGTAGCAAGACAATAGCTCAATGTCCTGAAAGTAGGTTGCCTGAATACGCTTTCGTTGGAAGATCCAATGTAGGCAAATCTTCACTTATAAATTCAATATTAAATAATAAAAAAATTGCGAAAACATCATCTACACCTGGTAAGACCATATTGATAAGCCACTTTAAAATAAATAATATTTTCTACATTGTAGACCTTCCCGGATATGGATATGCAACTCTCTCCAAAAAAGTTAAAGAAGATATTAGAAGAATTCATAAGAGTTATTTCAAATCAAGAAAACAACTTCTCTATACTTTTTTATTGATTGACATAAGACATGACTTACCAAAAATTGATATTGAGTTTATGAAATTTTTAAATAGTAATTTATGTCCATTTATAATAGTTTTTACAAAGTCAGATAAATTAAAACCTGAGCAAGTTGATTACCAAATAAAAAAATTAAAAAAACAGCTTTCTAATATTTGGTCCGTATTTCCAGAATTATATGTTACTTCATCTAGGAATAAATTTGGAATAAAAAAAATATATGATTTTATTGAAAAATCTTTGAAAGAATATCAAAACTAATTTTTCTCAGAAATTCTTTTTTCAAATTCAATGCAGAAGTCGTCAACTAAGTTTACAAGATTTTTGTCACCAATTGCTTTAGAAATTGAATTTTTCATCGAAAGAAAAGTCTCTAACATAAATGATTTCATATCATCAATTGGCATCTCTTTTGTCCAGAGATCCATCTTTAATGTTTCTTTTTTTTTACTATCCCAAAAAGAGAGTAATATAGCTTTGGATTCCACATCCTTCATTCCACCATCAGGAGCAGACCAATAAATTTCTTCAGGAATATTATTAGAATCTAATTTTAGTTTAATTGTTATATATGTTTCTTTCATTTAATTTTAATATGTAGTAAATTTGAACAAATATATAACTAAATCTTTTTTATGAAACACCCCAAAAGAGTCTCAGAGCACATTATAAATTGGATAAATACCTATCTCGAAGAAAGTAATATTGACGGACTGGTAGTAGGAGTTTCCGGAGGAATTGATTCAGCACTAACATCTACATTGTGTGCAGAAACTGGTAAAAAATTAATATGTATAGAAATGCCAATAAAACAAGGAAATGATCAAGTATCAAGATCTAAAAAACATATTGAATGGCTTAAGTCAAAATATTCCAACGTTAGTTCAGTTTTAATTAATTTAGACAATACTTATAAAATGTTTGTTGATTCAATTCCTGCTGAAAGTTCCGATAAACATGAACTTAGTCTTGCAAATACAAGATCAAGGTTGCGAATGGTTACATTATATTACTTCGCAGCACTTAATAATTTTATAGTTGCAGGTACAGGAAATAAAGTTGAAGATTTTGGAATTGGTTTTTACACTAAATATGGAGATGGTGGTGTTGATATTAGCCCAATTGCAGATTTATTAAAATCTGAAGTTTTTAGTCTTGCTAAATACCATAATATAATTGATGAAATAATTAAAGCAAAACCTACCGACGGTCTATGGAATGATAACAGAAGTGATGAAGAGCAAATTGGCGCGACTTATGATGAACTTGAGATAGCGATGCTAAACGTTGCAGAATCAAAATCAAATCTATCAGAAAGAGAGACTCAAGTTGTAAATATATTAAATTCACTAAATCTATCTAATAAGCACAAAATGAATCCAATTCCAGTTTGCGAGATTCCAAGAGATTATATTTGATAAAGTGAAAAAGCTAAAAATATTAGTTGTTGACCCTAACCCAATTATTTACATAGGGCTAAAGTCTATTTTTAGAAACTCTTTAATTTTTAAGGTTGTTGGATATAGCGAAAGTCAGGATAATATAGATGATCAATTAAATCAATTTGAAATAGATTTAATTATCTCAGATATCAATTATAAACAAGGTAACGTAATAAATGTTTTAAAAAAATTTAAAAAAAATAAAACTAATATTCCAATAATTATATTTACATCCAAATTAAATGAAAGTAAATCTGTCAGCTTACTTAAGTCTGGCGCTCATGGTTTTATTCGAAAAAATTTGAAAAAAAAATATATTGTAAATACTATACAGGAGATTGCTTTTTCAATCTATGGGAATACAGAGTTAAACAAATTTACGAGACTCAAAAATAGATTTAATTTTGACTACAACACAGAAAAACTTAATAGTTTATCGAAAAGAGAGCTTCAAGTTTTAAAATTATTTTTTAGGGGTAAAAGAAATATTGAAATATCACAAAAGTTAAATATTAACCAGAAAACTGTCAATACTTACATTACGAGAGTTATGAAAAAATTAGAAGTTAATTCTAAAGCTGATCTTTATCTATTGGCAAAAAAACATATCAAACAACCCTATTAAGTTTTGCAGATAACATTTTCTTTAATTTGTAGTATCTCATTACCTCATCAAGGACATCCTTACCATCTCTTTGAAATCCTTGAAGCTCATTAATTTTTTTATCAATTAAATACCTTCTAATATTTAGAATAGTTTCATTAACAAGTTGACTCAATTCGCTGCCAATCTTTTTAACATATATATTTTTTCTCTCCCAATCATGTAGTTGATATTTTTCATCATTAATTAATATATCTGAAACAATTTTACTAGAAACAGGATCAAGATCATTTATAAAATTATCAATAGATGCAGATTCCTCGTTGTGAAAATTATTTATTAGTTTATTGTATATGTTTTTAAAAGGAGTATGAGTAAATTCAATTTCATCTTGCTGTAAATCAAGGTAAATTTTTTCAAAAACCTTAGATCTAATTTCTTTTTTTGTCTCAACTAATTTTTCGTTTTTATCCTTACTTAATATAATATCTTCAAACAAAATTTCCTCAGCACCATATTTTAGAAGTATACTTACTATTTGCCTTTCTAATTGATAAATATAAGTTGAAGCTTCATTTTGATCTGAGCGATTTACTTTAGAGAGTTTTGATTTTTGATATTCTTTTGACGATTTATTTAGTGATTCGGCTACTCCAATATTTGCAATAGACCTGAACAATGAAGATTCCTCAATTTGTAAAACTGAAGATAATTTTTTAAGATAAATCTCTTGTTTTAATGAATCTGGAATTAATGAAATTGATTTTAAAATATTTTTAGTTAAAGTAACTTTCATATCCTCATCATCTTGATAATCTTTATTATTTGATAGTTTAAAGTCAATAAAGTCTTGTGATTCATTCTTTATAAATTTTAACATTTTATCCTTCTTATTCTTCTTTACAAAACTGTCGGGATCATCACCCTGAGGGAAAGAACAAATTTTCACATTAAGGCCCTCTTCTAGAATTAAATCAATACTTCTTAAAGAAGCAGATATTCCAGCCTGATCTCCATCAAAAAGGACAACTATATTAGATGTTAATCTTTTAATTAAAATAATTTGTTCTTTAGTCAGTGATGTTCCAGAAGATGCAAGTACATTTTTAATACCATTTTCATGTAGCTGAATTACGTCCATATACCCTTCAACTAGAAGACAAAGATCCTCTTTAACTATAAATTGTTTAGACTCATATATACCATAAAGACTTTTACTTTTATTATATATCTTACTCTCAGGAGAGTTAATATACTTTGCAGTTTTTTTATTTGATTTTGTTATTCTTCCTCCAAATCCAAGAACTCTTCCTGAAATACTCTTTATTGGAAAAATTATTCTACCTCTAAACCTATCTATTTTTTTGTTATCACTATTGATTATTAATCCTGTCTCTTCGAGATATTGATCTGAATATCCATTCTCAACTGATTTTTTATAAAATTGATTTTGTGAATCTATACTGTACCCTAGATTAAAATTTTTGATAGTAAGTTTTGAAAGACCACGATCTAATAAATATTGTTTTATATCATCTTTTTTCGATAAAATATTTTGAAAATATGTTAGTGCAAAATTATTAATAACAAACAACGATTCTCTTTCATTTTTTTCTGCGAGAGTTTCTTTTGATTGAATTGTTTCAATAATTTCAATATTATATTTATTTGCAAGATATCTGATAGATTCAGGATAATTAAACTGCTCGTGCTCCATCAGAAAAGCAATTACATTACCTCCTTTTCCTGAACTAAAGTCTTTCCAAATTTGCTTTGAGGGCGATACAACAAAACTTGGAGTTTTCTCATTTGTAAATGGACTCAGACCTTTATAATTTGCACCAGACTTTTTTAAAGCAATAAAGTCGGATATAACCTCCTCTACTTTGGAAAACTCAAAAACTTTTTCTATGGTATCTTTACTTATCAAATTGAATAATTTACAGTAAGATAATAAATTAATACTTTCGCTCTATTATATAATCTATCAGAATTTCTAATGAATAATTACTGTCATTTTTTGGGAAATTTTTCAATAGTTTTAAAGCCATTTTTTTATAATCATTCATTTTTATGTTAGCGTATTCAAAACCATTATATTCAATTATAAAGTCATTGATTATTTTTTTTTCACCAATTGAATATTTTTTCTTTTTTAAAATAGACTTTATTTTTCTTTTATCTTTCAAATTTGATTTTTTAAGAGAATATATTAATGGAAGAGTAATTTTATGGCTCTTTAGATCCATTGTTGTTGGTTTACCTATTTTTTTTGGTGAATAATCAAATAGATCATCTTTGATCTGGAATATAATTCCTAGATAAGTTCCAAACTCATTTATTCTGTCTAGTTTTTTTTTTCCAGAAGAAATTGAACCTAACTTACAACAACAAGCAAATAGAGATGCTGTTTTTTTTGAAATCATATTTAAATAATCTTCTTCAGTTAAATTAAAGTTTCTGGATTTTTGGATTTGAAACAATTCTCCTTCAGAAATATCCCTCACTGCTATAGAAACCTCATTTAATAAATCATAATCCTTATTTTCTGTTGAAAGGAGTAAAGCTTTTGATAGTAAGAAATCACCAACTAGAACTGAAATTTTGTTTTTCCATAGTGCATTTAGAGTAAAGAATTTACGTCTAATATTACTGTCATCTACTATGTCATCGTGAATCAATGAAGCTGAATGGATCAATTCAACTAAATTAGCTGCTCTGTATGATTTGTTTTTAATCTCACCTTTAGAAAACATTTTAGCAAAAAGTAAAACTAATATTGGTCTTATTTGTTTTCCTTTTCTTTTGAGGAAGTAAATTAAGATAAGGTCTAATAATTTAACTTTTGAGGAGATAGACCCATGAAATTGTCTATCAAAAATCTTCAATTCTTTGATAATTGGGGTCTTTATTTTATTTGTTACCTTCAAATCTTAATTCTAGATAATCATCATTGCATCACCGTAAGAAGAGAATTTATATTTCTTCTTCATTGCCTCTTTATATGCTTTCAAAACAAAGTCTTTTCCTCCAAATGCAGAGACCATCATTAATAGTGTAGATTTAGGAGTATGGAAGTTAGTTATCATTGAGTTAGCAATGGAGAAATCAAAAGGTGGATATATAAACTTATGAGTCCAACCTTCATATGGGTTTAATGTTCCAAATGAGGAAACAGAACTTTCAAGACCTCTCATCACAGTAGTTCCAACTGCACATATCTTTTTATTACACTTGAGTGCATTATTTATTATACTTGCTGAATCATCACTTATATTTAATTCTTCAGAGTCCATTTTGTGTTTTGATAGATCCTCTACATCAACTGGACTAAAAGTTCCCAGCCCAATATGTAATGTAATTTCTGGAAGAAGGATACCTTTTATTTCTAATTTTTTTAATAAATGTTTTGAAAAATGTAGTCCTGCTGTAGGTGCTGCTACAGCTCCTTCATTTTTTGCATATATAGTTTGAAATCTATCTTTATCCTCAAGCTCAACCGGTCTGTTAATATATTTTGGTAAAGGTGTTTCACCTAAGTCTTGAAGTTTATTTCTAAACTCATCATATGGACCATCAAACAGAAATCTCAAAGTTCTTCCTCTGGAAGTAGTATTATCAATGACCTCTGCGACAAGACTCTCATCTTCGCCAAAATAAAGTTTATTTCCAATTCTTATTTTTCTAGCAGGATCAACTAATACATCCCAAAGCCTTTGATCTTTATTTAGCTCACGTAATAGAAAAACTTCAATTCGAGCGCCAGTTTTTTCTTTATTACCAAA
>CAJPUS010000029.1 GCA_905380995.1 uncultured Flavobacteriaceae bacterium | reverse complement strand
AGTACTAGTATATATTGTGGTAAATATACCTCTTGTAAAGTTTCCTCTGTTGGGAATAAAATAGACTTTGGATTTATTATTAAATATATTAAAAGTTTGATAAACCTCATTTAAGTGTTGATGAACAAATGGTTTATAAACTGATATGTTATTGTTTCTCCAATTAAAATTATTGGTATCTGTGTTTAATAATCCCGCTCCAGTACTACCAGTTATTGCATTAATGTGAACATCATCTTTAATTAGATTATTTTTTAATAATGGAATAAGACTTAACTGAATTGCTGTAGCAAAACATCCTGGGTTTGATATTGATTTACTTTTTTGAATTTCTTTTCTTTTTAATTCTGGTAAACCATATATAAAATTTCTGGATTTATATTTATTATTATTTAAAAGTCTAAAATCAGAACTAAGATCTATTATCACTAGCTCCTGATTAAAATTATTTTGTTCAAGAAATTTCTTTGATTTACCATGACCAATGCAAAGAAATAAAACATCTATATCCAAATTGATTTCATTTGTAAATATCATTTCCGTTTTTCCTAATAAATCTTTATGGATTTCAGATACTTTTTTTTCTTTTTGAGACTCAGAATATATAAATTGTATATCATATTTAGGATGATTTAATAATATCCTTATTAATTCACCTCCAGTAAAACCAGAACCACCAATAATTCCTATTTTTTTCTTATTACCCATTTATTTTTTTATATATTTTAGACGAATTAGAACTTATTTTAATGAACCCCTTGACCTCGTCTGCAGTCCAATTTGAACTGTTCTCTCCATAAGTTCCTAAATTATGCTTCATTAAATCATGCTTAGAATCAACCCCATTTAAATTAAAAGTGTATGGGGAAAGCTCAACAAAAACAGTTCCAGTTACATACTTTTGACTTTCATTAAAATAAGCTTCAATATCCTTAATAACTGGATCAAAATATTTTCCTTCATGAATTAAAAGGCCGTAGAATTTAGATAAATTCTCTTTTTGGAAGATTTGCCATTTAGATAAAGTGTGTTTCTCAAGAAGTTCATGTGATTTAATAATTATTTTTGCTGCAGCTGCTTCAAACCCAACTCTTCCTTTAATTCCAATAATAGTATCCCCAACATGAATGTCTCTTCCAATTGCATAGCTACTAGAGAGTTTATTAAGGTAACTAATTAATTCAACAGGACCTTTTTTCTTATTGTTTACTTTGAATATTTCACCTTTTTTAAACTCAATCCTTAAAATTTTATTTTTTTTCGCTTCTAATTTTTGTGTAAAAGCTGAGTCAGGCAATGGCATTCTTGATGTTAAAGTTTCATCACCTCCGATTGTTGTTCCCCATAATCCTTTATTAATAGAATATTTTGATTTACTCCATCTTAAATTAATACCATTTTTCCTTAGATAGGCTATTTCCTCTTTCCTTGAAATATTATTATCTCTAATTGGTGTAATTATTTTAATATTGGGAATTAAGATTTGAAATATTAAATCAAACCTTACTTGATCATTACCTGCTCCAGTTGATCCATGTGAAATATATTTTATTTTATTTTTTTTTGAATAATTGATAATTTCAATTGCCTGAATAATTCTTTCAGAACTAACTGACAAGGGGTATGAGTTATTCTTTAAAACATTACCAAAGATTAAATATTTTATAATTTTTTCATAGAAATTTTGTCTTGCATCAATTGAAATAAATTTTGATGCGCCTAATTTTTTAGCATTTAATTTTATTTTATTTAAATCTTTATCACTAAATGAACCGGTGTTTACAATAATTGCGTGGACATCATACCCTTCATTTGATAATTTTTTTAAACAATATGAAGTATCAAGACCTCCACTATATGCTAAGATTATAGTTTTATTTTTCATACCTATTTTTTATCGTATAGCATTCCCGTGCATAAACACATAGAAAATTTTGTTCTTTTCAATACATCATAATTCTGACAAGTTTTACAACCCTTCCAAAAATCAGGATCATTAGTTAACTCGCTAAAATGGACTGGTCTATACCCAAGTTCATAATTAATTTTCATAACAGGCATGCCTGTAGTAATTCCAAATATTTTTGCATCTGGATATTTTTTTAGTGAAAGATCTAAAACTTTTTCTTTTATTTTTTTTCCAATACCTCTCTTTCTGTAATTAGGAGAAACAATTAAACCCGAGTGAGCCACATATTTACCATGATCCCATACCTCTATGTAACAAAAGCCTGCAAACTCTTTATCATTAGTTGCAATAACGGAGTTCCCTGATAATATTTTTTCTTTTATGTAAGCAGGGGATCTTCTAGCTATTCCTGTTCCTCTTGTTTTAGCAGATTCATCAATAAGTTTACTTATTATGTTAGAGTACTTTATATGTATGGCAGAAGCCAATATTATTTTCATATTTATATTATTTAATTAAGGTTTTTTGAAATTGATCTACAAAAAAGTAGAACGATAAACTATCCTAGCGGTTCGGACGCAGACGAACTGTTGAAGATGATGTTAATATGTCAAATGAAAATAATTTCATAATGTACAAATTTATAAAAAAAAATAAATATCCAAATTTTTTTTTCCTAAATAGAAAACAAACGACTTTTCAATTGTTTATTTAATTTTAATTTAAGCAACAAAAAAATTAAAAACATTTATATTTGCTTCCAATTGGAGAAATGGCAGAGTGGTCGAATGCGGCAGTCTTGAAAACTGTTGAGGGTCACACCTCCGGGGGTTCGAATCCCTCTTTCTCCGCAAACCCTGATTTTCAGGGTTTTTTTTTATAGATTTGCTAAGATTCTGTTGATTACCTGTAAAATCATAATATGACTGTAAATTCAAAAAATATTGGTTTAATTTCAGGGCCTTTAGCTTTTCTTACCATATTATTTTTTTTTAATCCTGATGGTCTAAACCCAAGAGCAAATGCAATACTTGCATCTACAATTTGGATTGCAATTTGGTGGATTACTGAGGCAATACCAATAGCTGTTACTGCTTTGTTACCTATTATTTTATTTCCTCTTACAGGAGGTCTTGGTTTAAGTGAGACAACAGCTTCGTTTGGACATAAGTATGTTTTTCTTTACATAGGAGGGTTCATAATTGCAATTGCGATTCAAAAATGGAATTTACATAAACGAATTGCACTTAATATAATTAATCTAATAGGTACAAATATTGTAAATATAATATTAGGTTTTATGATCGCTACAGCATTTATGTCAATGTGGATATCTAATACTGCAACCTCTGTTATGATGCTGCCCATTGCAATTGCGATAGTTTCTCAACTAAAAGATAATCCTAATACAGCTGAAGATGAGAATTTAAATTTTGGAAAAGCTTTAATGTTAGCAATTGCTTACAGTGCATCAATAGGTGGTGTTGCAACTTTAATCGGGACTCCACCAAACCTAGTATTAGCAGGTGTTGTTGAAGAAACATTTGGATACGAAATAACCTTTGCTAAATGGTTTCAATTTGGTTTTCCAATATCTTTAGTTTTATTATTACTATGTTGGAAATACCTGACTGGTTATGCATTTAAATTTAAACAGAAGACCTTTCCTGGTGGAAGACAAGAGATTTCTAAACAACTAATTTCATTAGGAAAAATAAGTTATGAGGAGAAATTGGTAGCAAGTGTATTTGCGATAACTGCATTTGCATGGATTAGTCGCTCTTTTATTTTGGAATCAATTATACCAGGAATTGATGATACAATAATTGCTATGATTGGAGCTATTATAATCTTTCTATTACCAACAAAAAATAGAAAAAGAAGAATTTTAAATTGGGATGAGGCTGTTAAGTTACCATGGGGAATATTATTGTTATTTGGAGGTGGAATGGCTTTAGCAGCTGGATTCAAGGAAAGTGGTTTAGCATTATGGATTGGAAATCAAATGACTTTATTAGATGGTGTTTCATTATTATTATTAGTTTTTATTCTAATTGCATCAGTTAATTTTTTAACTGAGATTACATCTAACCTTGCAACAACTGCAATGCTTCTACCTATTCTTTATCCAATGTCTATGACAATTGACGTTCACCCATTTATTTTAATGGTATCAGCAACAGTTGCTGCGTCATGTGCATTTATGCTGCCTGTAGCTACACCACCAAACGCTGTTGTCTTTGGATCAGGTTACCTTAGAATACCTGATATGGTAAAAGTTGGAATTTGGATGAACCTACTTTCAATTTTCCTTTTGACACTTTTTGTTTTCTTTCTTCTACCCTATTTATGGGATTTTGACCCATTAACTTTTATAATTCCAAAATAATTTATTCTTTAAGTTGAAAATTTTCCTAACTATTTTATTATTTGTCATATTTTCAAGCAATAATTTAATTGGACAAGAGGGTTCCAAAATAGATCTTGATAATGTAAATGTTGGATCAAAAAGGTTACCATCAATTTTTTTATTTGGAAATGAATATACAGCAAGAAATAGAGACAAATTGCTTAGAGGTATTTTAAAATCTCAATTTTATAGACCAGATTTAGAAATAATAATTAATCTTGAAGAGTTCATTTCAAAAAGAGCTTTTATATTTAAACACACAGGACCCATTGAAATTATTATAAACGGTAAAAAATTAAAAAATCAAAATAAATATAATAGCGACTCATTTATCTATCAAAATAGTGGTGAATCAAGAATACTTAATTTATTAAATGATGTAAAAAATATAAAAATTGACAGTAGCCTGAATGGTATTTTAAAAAGAAAAGTTTTGAGAGCAGAAATTATATCTTTAGAAAAAGAAATTAAAAAACTAACAGAAAATATTAATGCGGATGTCTTAGGTGACACAATATTTGTATCTAACAAATATAGAGAAAAGACGTTAAAAAAACTTTTAAGAACAAAAAATAAGCATGAAAGAAAGTTTAATGAGCTTAAAACAATCAAAATAAGTATTGCTACAAATTAATCAAACAAAATTTTATTTTATCATTTATTTTTTTTTGAGATAAGAAATTTAATGAACTCACATCAAGCTGAAGAATTCTAGGATATCCTCCAGAAGTTTGACAATCTCTATGCAGTATAATTATTTTTCCAGATGGGGTTAATTGAACTGTCCCTGGTAATACAGGTGATGAAATTATAGATTTTATTCCAATTTCAAGCCGCTCCTCAAGATTATATGCCATTCTACTATTGGTTCTAATTGTAAATTCATTTTTAAATAACTGTTTTTTTGATTTAATATTTAATAAGTCAAATTCGGGACCTTTAAATACATTAATTGTATCAATTAATTTAAATTGTAATTTATTTTTTAATATCATTTTTTTATTTGGATTATTATTGATTTTAATGTTATCACCTTTTTTTAAATAATATGGATCAGTAATATTATTTAAAAAAGATTTACTTCCAAATATAGATTTAACATTTATTCCACCTGATATTGCTACATAGCATCTAGCACCATTAATTGTATTATTAATTTTTAAAGTATCTCCCGATTTTACATTAATTGACTTATACATTTCAATTTGAAAATCATTAATTAAAGGATTAAAATCTCCACCAGTAATTGATATAGTATAGTTATCATTGAAAAGCAGTGTAGGTCCTTTTAATGTATTCTCAATAAGTGATTCCTCTTTGTCATTACCAACAATGGTATTAGCAGCATATGCACTTTCTTTATCCATAAATCCAGAGTGTGGTATTCCAATGTTTCTATATCCGTATCTACCTCCATCCTGTACTGTCGAGAAAAGACCAGATTGAATAACCCTTATCATTTATTTTAAATTTGGTTTTAATGACTTTTCTTTTTTCATTTTTTGATATTCTTTATTAGATATTTCAATAAACTCAATTTTATCACCAGGTCTAGCAAAGCAAGGTGTTTTAGATCCAAGATCAAAAAAATTAACAGGGGAAATTCCAATTACATGCCAACCACCTGGACTATTTTGAGGATATATGCACGTTTGATTTAGTGCAACCCCAACAGATCCCTTTTTTATATCTAAAGAAGGAGTCTGTTTTCTTTCACAATGTAGATTTTCATTTGTAAAACCCAAATACATAAAACCTGGTAGAAACCCCATAGATAATACATCATATACTTTTGATTTGTGAATATTAATGATTTCTGAGGTAGATAATTGTTTATCAAATGCTAAGCTTTCAATATCAATGGCATATTTAATATCATAACAGACTGGTATTTGCCAAATTTTGTTTGATTTGAAATATTTATACTCTTTATTTTCAGTTTTTTTCAACTCAGAAATAAGCTCATCAGTTGAAACTTTATTTTTATCAAAAATTACAAGTAAAGAATTAATTGATTGAACAATTTCAAAGATACAGTCTTTAATATTTTTTTCAATATTGATTTTATCATTAGAAATAGTATAAACTAATTCTGAATCAATTGGATGATCATATTGTATTAGAATTGAGTTTTCATTTAAAATGAAATACGTTTTGGAGCTAGCTTTCATCAAATTCTTGATTTATTTTTTTTAATATATCAATTGAGTTATTTGTATCAGAATGAATACATATTGTGTCAAACTTTATCTTTTTATAATTTCCATTAATTGTTTTTACAGATTCAGTTTCTTTTATTGTTTTAATATGATTAACAACACTTTCTGGATCAGTTATTAAGGCATTTTCATTATTTCGTGAAACTAGGCTTAAATCATCATTATAATTTCTATCTCCAAATACTTCATAAATAATACTAAACCCTTTTTTTAAAGCTATTTTTTCAATTTCAGATTTATATGGTATATAAAGTGAACATTTTTTTTTGAATTCTTTTATAGTATCTAAGTATAAGTTAGAAAGCTCAGTATCTATTATCATTTGATTATAAAGAGCTCCATGTGCTTTGATATGATTAAGTTCAAGACCATATGAATCGGCAATAGTCGCAAGAGACTCAATTTGTGAAATTATGCTGTAAGATAATTCAGAAGGTGAAATATCTATTTTTTTTCTTCCAAAATTTATTTTGTCTGGGTAAGAAGGGTGAGCACCTATTTTTACATTATTTTTTATTGATATTTCAACACATTCAATCATACTACCTATATCACCTGCATGACCTCCACATGCAATATTACATGAATCAATCAATGGCATAATGATATGTTCATTATTAAGCCCTTCTCCTAAATCACAATTTATATTTAACATTATATGAGTGATATTAAGCCCTTAGTTCCTAGGATTAGTGATATAATCACTATAAGTAAACCTAAAATATTTTGATATCTATAACTATACTTATCACTGATTATGTTTTTGTTATTGATTAGCCATAAAAGAATAATTGCAATAATTGGTAGTAGTAGACTATTAGAAAACTGAGCAAATTTTATTATTTCAATTGGATTCATTCTTACCATAGACACTAGCACCCCAATAATTAGAATAATGATCCAAATAGCTCTAAATTTTCTGCTTTTAAGTGAATCTTGCCAACCAAAGCAACTTTTTGCGACATAAGCAGCAGCTAGAGGAGCAGTAATAGATGAAGTAATCCCTGATGCAAAAAGGCCTATCCCTAAAAAGTATATTGCAAAATTTCCATATAAAGGCTCTAACCCTTTAGCAAGATCAACTACTCCATTTACATCTTTATTATTTACCGAAGCTGCAGTAATTATAATAGAAAGAGATACAAGACCTCCAATTAGAATTGAAAAAAAACTTTCAAATCTTGCAACTTTTAATTTGTTTACCGAGTTCCACTTTTCAGAGACTAAAGATGAGTGAAGAAAAAGGTTGTATGGAACAACAGTAGTTCCAATTAAGCCTAAAATTATCGGTAAATTATTTAAATCGATTTTTGGAGTTATAACTCCATTTATCAGCGCATTAATATCAGGCTTTGTTATTATTGCAGTAATAAAAAAAGATATACTCATAATTAAAACTAGAAAAACAAGTGATCTTTCTAATACTTTGTAATCTCCTTGATAAAGGATAATAAATGCTATAAACCCAATAAAAATAGGAATATAATTGATATTCTGTGTGTTTAAAATTGCAGAAATACCAAGTGAAGCACCAGTAATATTTCCAGCTTCGTATGCAGCATTCCCAATTAAAATTGAACTAATTATTAGAATTAAAAAAAGTCTGCTCAAAAATTTAGATTTAATATTTATTCTAATTACTTCAGCTAACTTCATTTTTGTAATCAATCCTATTCTAAGAGACATCTCTTGTAAAACAATTGTAGAGAAGATTGATAGAATAATAGCCCATACTAAAGAATAACCAAATGAGGCTCCTGCAATAGTACATAGAGTTACAGTACCAGGTCCAATAAAAGCTGCAGCGATTAATATACCTGGTCCTATATCTCTAAACCATTTCATTATGGGATTCTTATCTTATCTCCAAGAAATATAGCATTAAGAAATAGTCTATTTGTTCCATACCATGCACCTCTAAAATTTGGATTATCTGCAAACATTACAGCAATTCCTCTTCCAACTTTGGATACAATTAAAGATACAGACTCATTTATTTTTGCCTTATTTTTTTCTGATAGAAATCCATCAATAAGAGAATCATCTAAGTATCTTACTACAGATGAATAATTATTTTCTGAAGGCTTTAACCATACTGAATTATTTTTATATAGCGGTAATGTATTATTTTCATATCCAAAAGCTAATGGATGTGAAAGATCTATTATTGAATTTAAAATAACACCTCCAATCTCTTCTTTACCTATATTTTCTAGTGCATCTCCATATGCTAAATAATCCATTTCATTTGATTGTTCCTCTTTTAGAAGATTCTCGTTTACTATATCACTATCAATTAATAACTTAGATCCACTACCAATACTAATTATTGTATTACCATTCTCTGCCCATGACTTTATTTTTTCGATCTGATTATCTGACAACTTGTAATTTCCGGAAACTAATATCATCACATTGTATTTATCCATTGATATATTGTCAAAGTTTCTCATAGGAACTTTTGTTATTGGCATTCCCACTCTTTGATCAAGTAAATGCCAAACTTCACCAGCTTCATATGCCCTAACACCAGTCCCAATTAGCATCATTGCTTTAGGTTTATTTACAGGCATTACATATCTACTACCCAAGTCAATTCCTGAAGAACTTAGTCCACTTTGGACTGAATAAATATTTACGTTAAACTTCCCTTGAATACTTTTCATTTTTTCATATAGTTCATTTGAATTTAATTTCTTTTGAATTGATAAAGGAATTATAAGAGAACCATAACTAAAGGTCTTACTGCCAGATGAAGTCTGAATTGTAAATGGTTTAAATGATGCAGATGTAAATACGTCATTGCTTAATAGGTCATATATTACAGCAGGAATATTATAGTCTTGGGAATCTATGATATATGAATAGTTTGACTCAGAAAATTCGTTAACTTCAAAAAGTTGATCAATATCATCAACTTCTTTACCTACAAAATCTTTGTTTGATGCAGAGT
>CAJPUS010000028.1 GCA_905380995.1 uncultured Flavobacteriaceae bacterium | reverse complement strand
TTATCTAGTTTAACGAATTCATCAAAAGTTAATTTAATTTCTTCTGAGTCAAAATTTGTAGAATTGAGTTTTGGATTAGCATTAATAAGAACAGGGGGTAAGCTATCCAATGGACCTCCAGTTGGATTACCTCTTTTAGCACATCCACTTATTGTAGCTAATGATAAAATTGTAAATAAAAATTTTCTCATTACATTAATTCAATTACAAATTAACGTATTTAAAATAGTAAAAAGAACTATTTTTGCAATATACTAATGGACAGAGACTCACTTAAAAAAATAATATCACACTCAAAAGAATATGGATTTATATTTCCCTCAAGTGAGATATATGAAGGTCTTAATGCTATTTATGATTATGCTCATAATGGAACTCTACTTAAAAACAATATAAGAGAGTATTGGTGGAAATCAATGGTTCAGCTAAATGATAATATAGTAGGTATAGATTCTGCTATTTTTATGCATCCTAAAACATGGGTTGCGTCAGGTCATGTTGATGCTTTCAATGATCCTTTAATCGACAACAAAGATTCAAAGAAAAGATATAGAGCTGATGTATTAATTGAAGAACATATTGAAAAATTAAATTTAAAGATTCAAAAAGAGATAAATAAAGCAGAAAAAAGATTTAAAGAAAAATTTAATAAAAAACAGTTTACTCAAACTAGTCCACGAGTCCGAGAAATATTATCTTCTATTGAAGACATTAAGTCTAAAATGGTATCTGCATTTGAAAATGATAATTTAGTCTTAGTTAAAAATCTAATTGATGAACTTGAAATCAAATGTCCTATTTCAGGTACATGTAATTGGACAGAAGTTAGACAGTTTAATTTGATGTTCAAAACAAAACTTGGTGCATCTGAGGATTCAAGTATGGATTTATATTTACGACCTGAAACCGCACAAGGAATTTTTCTTAATTATCTAAATGTTCAAAAAACATCTAGAATGAAAATTCCATTTGGTATTGCTCAAACAGGTAAAGCCTTTAGAAATGAAATTGTCGCCCGACAGTTTATTTTTAGAATGCGAGAATTTGAACAGATGGAAATGCAATTCTTTATTCAACCTGGATCACAGGGAGAATGGTTTGAAATGTGGAAAAAAAAGCGTCTTGATTGGCACTTAAATATTGGGATTAATGATAGTTCATTCAGGTATCATGACCATGATAAATTAGCTCATTATGCTGATGCTGCATGTGATATTGAGTTTCTTTTCCCTTTTGGGTTTAAGGAGCTTGAAGGTATCCACTCCAGAACAGATTTTGACCTGAAGAGTCATGAAAAACTTTCTGGAAAAAAAATACAGTATTTTGATCCTGTCCTTGAAAAAAATTATACCCCTTTTGTGGTTGAAACATCAATTGGATTGGATAGAATGTTTTTAGCTATTCTTACTAACTCATTCAAAATTGAAACCTTAGATGATGGATCAACGAGAAATGTAATGAGTATTACAAAACAGCTAGCACCAAATAAGTTAGCATTTTTACCATTGCTCAAGAAAGATGGATTACCTGAATATACAAAAAAGTTAATGAAAGAATTTAAGCATGAAATCAAAATTGATTATGACGAAAAAGATGCAATTGGTAGAAGGTATAGAAGGCATGATGCAATAGGTACTCCTTACTGCATAACAATAGATCACCAAACTCTAGAGGATGAAACATTCACTATTAGAGATAGAGATTCAATGGAGCAAAAAAGAATCAAAGTTGATCAATTAAAAAAGATTTTAGAAGATCAGCTTAAACTTAAAAGCTTATTAAAAAATCTCAACAATTGAATATAATTACTTATAACGTTAATGGTATAAGGGCTGCAATGAAAAAAGGATTTGTTGACTGGCTTGGTATTGAAAATCCAGATGTTATATGTATTCAAGAAACAAAGGCAAATAAGGACCAAGTTGAATATAAATTTATTGAGGAACTTGGATATAAAACGTATTGGTTTTCAGCACAGAAAAAAGGATACAGTGGAGTTGCTATTTTTTCTAAACAAGCTCCAAATCATGTTGAATATGGAACTGGTATTGAGTATATGGATTTTGAAGGAAGAGTTTTAAGAATTGATTTTAATCAAGTCTCTTTTATGAGTTTATATCTTCCATCTGGAACAAATACTGATAGATTAGAATTTAAATTTCGATTTATGTATGACTTTAAAGAATATATCTATTCTTTAAATAAAGAAATAAAAAACTTGGTAATATGTGGAGATTATAATATATGTCATAATGCAATTGACATTCATGATCCAGTAAGAAATAAAAATGTATCTGGCTTTTTACCAGAGGAAAGAAAATGGTTAGATCTTTTCATTGGAAATTATTTTATTGATTCCTTCAGACATATTAATAAGTCTCCTCATCAATATAGCTGGTGGAGTTATAGAGCAAACGCCAGAGCTAATAACAAAGGCTGGAGAATAGATTATAACATTGTCTCTAAAACATTAGTCAATAAAATAAATAATTCTGAAATTTTAAGTGATGTTAATCACTCAGACCATTGCCCAGTTAAGTTATCTTTAGATATTTAATTATCTACAATTCTTAATGCTTCATCAATGTAAATGAAAGAATCCTCAGTTATCTCGATTTCACCATTATCCATGTACTTTTTTCCAGTTCTAGTAATTATTAATTTCTTTTCTGGAATAATAATTACATATTGACCCAGATGCCCTCTCATCATCGCAATATCTAAACCCTTGTAATTTGTTAACCAAGTCCCTATTCCATATATATCTGAAACTTTAGCTTTAATAGAGTTTTCAATAAAAGAGGAATTTATTAATCTGGTTCCATTCCAATCTCCATTATTTAAATACAATTTTCCAATTCTACTAATATCTTTTGCTGTAGATATAAAACAGCAAAAAGCTTTTACATTTCCTGACTCATAACTATCCAATTGCCACAATGCATCATTTTGCGCATTCATTTTCTGCCAAAAATTTTCTGAAAAATATTTAGCAATTTTTTTTCCAGTCGCTCTTTCAATTACAATTGATAAAAATTGTGTATTTCCACTTGAGTAATCGAATTTTTTACCTGGAGTTTTTTCAAATGGCTGATCCAGAATTAATTTATTCAAATCATCAACAAAATAAGTTTTTGCAATAACACTAAAAGGGTTAAAGGTGGCTTCATTCCATTTTAAACCAGAACTCATTTGTGCTAAATCTATAATTCTAACATCTTTTGCAAATTTACCCTTTAGCTCTGGAATAAATTCAATTACTTTTTGATCAAGACCTTTAATAAATCCATCTTCAATTGCTTTGCCAAGAATTAAAGATAGGATTGTTTTACTCATTGAAAATGAGTTGGTCATAGAACTGTCATCATAACCATCATAATATTTTTCAACAAGTAAACTATCATTTTCAATAATTAAAAAAGCAGATGTTTCCATCTCCGAGTTAAATTCTTCAAAACTTAGGTCTTCTTTATAGTTATTGTAATTTGTATGTAATATCCAGTCTTTTGGATTAGATGTATTAATTATTTCATTATCAAAGTATTTGTAATCGTCAATATAGACAGTTGAATATCCATTTAGATAGACAACTTTAACTCCTTTAACAAAGTACTCTAGGTTAAGTGCATATATTAGAGAAAAAATGATGGCGATAGTAATTATAATATTCTTTGCGATTCTCATTTTTTGTCAATTTGTGAGTCAACTATTTCTGAAAAAGATTGTTGGGGTTCAGGATCAGTTACCTCTTTCTTTTTTCTTTTGATAGATCCTTGAATCATTATAAGCATCGAGGCAATAATTATTACAAGAAGTACCTTTTCATCAACTATATTGCTTTTTTGAATATCATAATCAGAAATACTTAAAAAAAGAAGAATAGTAATTAAACCTCTGGGAGAAAAGTAAAGTAATGGTTTAGAATCATCATCATTTATTACTAAGGCTAAATAGAAATATCTTATTCCATACATAATCAGTAATACTGTTGCACCAATAATATATGGCTCGAACTCAATAAAACTTTCAAGCGGAATAGAAAATCCAAAAAATAAAAAGAAGAATGTTCTAACTAAAAAAGTTGATTCTGCTGTTAGAAGATGAAATTCATGAAGGTCAGACTTTCCAACTTTATCTGTTTTGATATATTTTTTTAAACTTTTAGGTATAAGATTTGTGAAGTTTGACAAAAATATTCCAAAAATAAATATTAATACTAATGATGGAAGTTTAAGAAAATCCTTACCAATCTCATATGCTAAAATTAATAAAGCAAGGATTAAAAAGAATTTAACATGATGTTCAATCCTTTGAATTAATTGAAAAAGAAGATAAGTAATAGCAATGGATATAATGATTATTAAGAATATTTGACCAATTAGTGTTATGATAGGTTCGATCCCAATTAGTGCTTCTCCTTTCTCTGCTTGTCTGATACAATAATAAAAAAACATAATTCCTAAAATATCAGAGAATGTGGATTCATAAACTACAAACTCCTTATTCTTTGTAATTAAACCTGTTGCTGATGGTATAGCAACAGCACTACTAATAATCGATAATGGAATTGCGTATATAACAGATGTAGGATATGGCAATCCAATGACTTGGTTAAAGAAAACACTTACAAGTACAATATTTAGGACTAATATTATTAATGCTGCTAAAAAGCCCTTAACTATAATTTCAGTTTTTTCCTTTTTTATCTCTAATTCAATTGCAGCTTCAAGTACAATAAGTATAAGACCAATCGTCCCTAAAACCGGGACTAAATTATCTAAAAAAGCAAAATTATCGTATCCATAAAACGAAGATATAAACCTTGCAATAATACCAGTAAGAACCAGTAATATTACCGAAGGAAATTTTGTTTTTCTTGCAAAAATATCAAATAGATAAGAGAATATTATAAGCAAAGGAAGTACTATTAAAATTGAGCTAACATCCATATAAGCTAATTTAATGAAATAAATTTTAAACAATTTGTTTAACAATAAATATGAAAAAATGATTTTCTAATATTTATAATAATATTATCTTAGTTATTTAGAATTGTTTTAAATAGTACCCAATGAGAAAATACCTTTTTTTTTACATTTTTTTATTTTCAATTTCATTTGTTTACTCTCAGAATAAATTAAAAAAAGACGCAAATGCCATAATGCATATGTGCGGTTGTTTTGAGGTAAGCTTTAATTTCAATGAGACAGTAAAACTTAATAATAGAGAGAATTATACTCCCTCAGATGATTATCAAACCACACCAGTTTATGAACTTGCCATTCCAATAAAAAAAAATAAAAATGAAATTTCAATTCAACACATACTTCAAGTTGGTGATGAAAACTTTAGATCAATTATAAAACACTGGAGGCAAGACTGGATATATCAGAATAAAGATCTATACCTATATGATAAAGATAATAATTGGACATATAAAAACTTATCAAGATCAGATGTAAAAGGTCAATGGACTCAGAAAGTATTTCAGGTTGATGATAGTCCTCGATACGAGGGGTCGTCATCTTGGATTCATGTTGATGGTAAGAGTTTTTGGGAAAATGAAACTCCTGCTCCTCTCCCTAGAAGAGAGTTTTCAAAAAGAAAGGATTATAATGTTTTGATAAGAAATAATAGGCATGAGATAACAGATTATGGATGGTTTCACGGTCAAAATAACGAGAAAGTTGATAAAATTAACGATACTGAGATGGAGTCTCTAGCACTTGAAGTTGGCTATAACTACTATAAAAGAGTTGAATATGAAAAGTGTAAATATGCAAAAGATTGGTGGATAGAAAATGAGAAAAAATGGGCTGTTGTTAGAAATATATGGGATGAAATTTATAGTCAAAATAATGATTTATCTTTGAAAAGTAATTTAGATGGAAAGAGATTGTATGAGTATCTTTTATTCACAAATGATTATAATGATTACTCTGAGATAAAAGAACTAATTATTTCTTTCGTTGACAAATAATATTTAAATGAATACTTTAAAAATTGATAATGATATTTTAATTAATACTTGTTCAAATTTTGAAAAAGACTTTAAGGATATATTTTTTACTACAGATATAAATTTTATTCAGTTTCATTTCTGTCTTGAAGGTAAAATCTCACTCAAATATAATAAAGGTGCATATATATTTAATCTTCAAGAGAATAATTCGATTATTTTATTTAACCCTTCGACTAATTTACCTATTGATGGTTCACTAGGTGAAAAGACCAAATATGTAAGTTTATTGATTACAATCAAAAAATTTCATAGTTTATTTTCGGAATTAACAGATAATATCTCTTTTTTATCTCAAGAGAATTCTGGAAAAAAATATTATAAAGAGAGTGTTATCTCACCGCAAATAAGTACAATTCTTAATCAAATTGTTAATGAAAAGCTTAGTGAAAACGTAAAAAATCTCTATTTAAAGGGAAAAATTTTTGAATTATTAGGACTATTCTTCAATGAGTCAAACGAATTAAATATTGAACAATGCCCATTTTTAGCAGATGAAAAAAATGTTGTAAAAATAAAAATGGCAAAGGAAATAATAATAAAAAGAATGTCAGACCCCCCTTCTTTAAAGGAATTATCTGCTGAAGTTGATATTTCTCTCAAAAATCTTAAGGAAGGATTTAAAGAAATATATGGTTATACAGTTTATGGTTTTTTACTAGAATATAAGATGAATATTGCCAGTAAAATGCTATCTACTAAGAGTTATAATGTTAATGAAGTAGCAGATCATATAGGATATAGTACTTCAAGTCACTTCATTAATGCATTTAAAAATAGGTTTGGAACTACCCCAAAAAAATATCTAAGATCTAGTTGAATTTAGTTTCGATAAGTTCTTTCGAATTCTTGATGCAGTCACTTACGGATACACCAAGATGATAATTTCCAATTACATAAAATCCTTTATTATTTTCTTCAAAAAACTCTATATCCTTTTGTAATTTTTCTACTGACATTGAATAGGAGGGAATACCTTTTGACCATCTAAAATGATTTTTTAATTTGGGCTCAGATTTTATTCTGAGTAGTGGTAATATTTCATTTAAAATTTGCCTTTCAAGAGATTTAGGAGACTCTTTGCATAAATCTTTCTGTCTATCTCCTCCAGCTAAAACTGTAATGAGAAATTTTTTTTCGTTGGAGACATGTTGAAAAATATTTGAACTAAATAATATACCTAAAAAGCTCTTCTTATCTTGCGGCTTTGTAAGTACTCCAAATCCATCAATTTTCGTCTCTAAGTCATCTCTATCAAAACCAAAATGGAATACATCAATTGGATTATAATTCACTTTAGATAAAGCATTTTTAAGCATATCATCAAAGACTAAATCTTTAAGGGAGTATGCAGGTATTGTAGATATAATTTTTTTACAAAAAATATCTTCACCTCCATTTAAAGTAATTTTATATGTCTCATTAAGTTTAACAATACTTGTAACTTTAGTATTTAACATTAGTTGATTAATAAACTTCTTAGATAATAACTCAGTTATTTTTGATAGACCTCCATTAATTGTAAAAAGCTTTGACTTTGAGTTTTTATTTTTTTCTTTAATTAACCCAATTATTATACTCCCATGCTTTTGCTCAAGCTCCCACATTTTTTTCAGTGTATTTTTTGAACTCATTTTACTTGTGGTATCTGCATAAATACCTGTTAGAAACGGCACAATCAAATTATCATGAAACTCTTTTCCAAATCTTCTTTTGACAAAACTTTCGACATTTGTATCATTTATATGTCTTGGAACTAATATTTCAGAAAAGATTTTAATTTTTGAATAAATACTTAATATAGGTGTTAAAAGAAATTCAATAATAGTTAACGGAATTTTTTCCAACCTATCATTTATTAATAAGTATCTATTACTTATCTTTTTTAAATCAGGATATATTAATTCTTCAGAAACATTAATGTCAGATAAAAGCTCCTGAATTACAGTGTTATTTTCCAATACTGTATTTGGTCCATTTTCTAATGTATATTCATCAACTTTAGAACTATTTATTGTACCACCAACTCTATCACTTGATTCTAGAATAAGGAAATCTAAAGTTTTTTTTGATAAGAAGTTTGCTGCGCTTAATCCTGAAATCCCTCCTCCAATAATTACAGTATTTACTTTCAAACTACTAGTTTAATTTAATGTAGTCCTTTGTCCACTTCGATATTAATTCAGCCCAGTTATCATCTTCATTTAAACAAGGTACATATGTATATTCTTTACCTCCAGCTTCCAAAAATTCCTCTTTTCCTTCCATTGCAATTTCTTCAAGAGTCTCAAGACAATCTGTAACAAAAGCTGGAGTTACTATCACTAGCTTCTTTTTACCAGCCTTGGCAAGTCTCTCAAGCTCATTATCTGTATATGGCTTTAACCAAGGTTCATTAGGAAGTCGAGATTGAAAAGAGTTACTATGTCTATCCTCTCCAATATTAAGTTTCTCAACAACTTTTTTGGTTGTTTCTAGACACTGATGTTTATAACAAGTACTATGGGCTTGAGAATTTACATTACAACAATCATTTACTTTATAACAATGTTTATTAGTTGGATCAGATATTTTAAGATGACTAACTGGAATTCCATGATATGAGAAAAGAAGATGATCATATTCAATGCTTTTAATTGACTTTTCAATTTTTGTACTTAATATATCAATGTAATGAGGATTCTTATAAAAAGGAGGAATAATATTAATGTTGAGGCTTGGAAAATAGATCTCTTTTTCTTCTTTTACTTTTTCAACTACAGTTTCATATGATGACATAGCATAATGAGGGTATAGAGGAAGAACTAAGACATCTTTTACCCCTTTTTTATTTAATGTATTTAGACCTTTTTTTATACTAATTGATCCATATCTCATTGCAAGAGCAACAGGTATGTCAAGTAGCTTAGTAACCTTATTAAATAACCTTTTTGATAAAACTATTAGGGGAGACCCTTCCTTCCACCAAATTTTTTTATATGCATTAGCAGACTTTTTAGGTCTAATATTTAAAATTATCAATTTAACAAGAATCCATCTAAATAGATAGCTTTTACCAATAACTCTTTTATCCATTAAAAACTCATCCAAATATTTTTTTACATCTGGAATAGATGTGCTGTCAGGTGAGCCCAAATTAATCATTAATAAACCTTTCATTATACAGTATTTGAATAGCTTCCAACCTTTTGATCAATTAATGGATCAAATCTCATAGCAATATTTCTAGTGAATAATCTTCCACTTTCTTTAACCAGGATGATGTCATCTTTAAATTCAAGAATTTCATCTTCAATAAAATCATTTAAACTATCCTTATTGAACTTTATCAAGTTGTAAAGTTCTGTTGGTTTTATTTTATGTTTATTAGCAATAGTTTTGATATCGACATAATAGTTACACATTATAGAATTAATAATTTCCCGAATAATCTTTTGATCTTTGCTTACAGAATATCCCCTCAATACAGCAAGATTATTTTTTTCAATAGAATTAATATACTGACTAGCATTCTTTATATTTTGTATATATGCTGAGTCAAGTTGAGAAATTGATGAAGCACCAAATGCATATACTTGTCCTGTTGTCTCTCGAGTACAATAACCTTGAAAATTCCTATGTAACTGTTTGTTCTTCAAAGCAATTGCAAACTCATCATGAGATTTTGAATAATGATCCATTCCAATAGAAATGTAACCAGCATTAACTAATTTTTCATAAGCAGTTTCATACATTAATGCTTTTTCACTTGAGCTAGGAAAACCAATTTTTTCAAGAATTTTTTGTCTAGGTAAAATACTTGGAACATGAGCATATGAAAAAGTAACGATCCTATCAGTATTAAGTTCTATAGCTTTATCAACTGTGTCACTAAAGGTTTCAGGTGTTTGATATGGTAATCCATAAACAAGGTCTATATTAGTTCCCGTAAAGCCTTCGCTACTAATTTTATTAATAATTTCTTTAATTGGATGTTTAGAGGGCTTTCTGTTTATTCCTTCAAGAACATCTAATCTAAAATCTTGAATTCCTAATGAAATTCGATTAAATCCAAACTTTTTAAGCAATTCAATGTGTTTGAACTCTAAGTGTGCAGGATTACACTCAATAGCCATCTCATAGTTTTTTGAAAATGTAAATATTTCAAAAAGCTTTTTAGTGACCCTCTCAATATATTTGTATGAAATTGCATTTGGTGTTCCTCCTCCCCAATGAACTTGGGTTAAAATTCTTTTTGAATCAATTTTTTTTGATACATACTCAATTTCTTTGATTAATGCGTCTATATATCTTTCTAGAAATGGTTTTGTAAAACCTGTTTCAGTTGTACATCCACAAAAATGACATATTTGGGGACAGAAAGGAATATGAATGTAAACTGAGACACTCTGAGGAAATTCATCGTTGGATTGAATAAGTTT